>JAFGQR010000023.1 GCA_016935555.1 Verrucomicrobiota bacterium | reverse complement strand
GGGGGGGGGGGGGGGGGGGGGGGGGGGGGGGGGGGGGGGGGGCATGGTTCCTCGGGGGCGAGCCGCAGGTGGGAGAGGCGGAAGACGGCGCCCTGGGGATCATTGGGCAGGCATTCGATGTCCCATCCGTGCGCGAGGACGATTTGCTGGACGACGGCGAGTCCGAGGCCGGTGCCTTTCTGGTTGGTGGTGAAGTAGGGTTTGAAAATGTTGTGGCGGTGTTCGGCGGGCACTCCGGGGCCGTTGTCGCGGATTTCGAGGGTGGCGTCGTGGGTATTGGTTGGGGCAACGGCGACGCGGATTTCGCCGGAGGGGCCGACGGCCTGGATGGCATTGAGGAGGAGGTTGAAGAGGACCTGGCGGAGCAGGGGTTCGTCGGCTTCGATGCGGGGCAGGGCCTCGGGCACGTCGAGCCGGATATTCTTCTCTTCGATGTCGAACGTGAGGGCGCGGACGACCTCGCTGACGACGGAGTTGAGGGGGACGATGGAGCGGCGGATTTCGCGGGGGCGTGAGTAATTGATGAATTCGTTGAGCTGGGCGGCGACGCGGTCGGCTTCGTCGATGATGGCGCGGGATTTTGTGCGGACCTCGCCGGGGGCGGCATCGAGTTTGGAGAGCATTTGGGCCAGGCCGCGGATGATGTTGAGGGGGTTTTTGGTTTCGTGGGCGAGGCCGGCGGCGGCGAGGTTCATCTCCTTGAGGCGGGTGTTGAGTTCGGCGGTGCGCACGAGGCGCAGTTCGAGTTCGGAGGACCGGTTGAGGTTGCGCCAGGCCAGGCCGATGCCCACGACGGACACGGAGGCGAGGGCGCTGATGATGAGGCGCAGCCAGAGATCCTGCCGGCCGGCGGCGCGCACGGCTTCGCTGGACAGGACCATGGCGAAGCTGTGGACGCCCTTTTTCTCGAGTGTTTCTCGGAATTCCTCCTCGCTCATGTGGAAGCGGTGTCCGCCGCGGCGGCGGGGCGTGTTGTCGTCCTCGCCCGGCGTGGGGGGTCCGGGGGACCAAGTGCCCGGGGGGCGTGGCATCCACGGGGGCGCGTTGGGGAGGGCTAAGGGGGCATTGGAGGCGGGGAAGGTGGGAATGCCGGGCCGGATGCCGGGGGGCGGGCGGTTGGAGGAGCCGGGGCCGAACCGGTCTTCGGGCTGGAGGACGATCGTGGGGCGGACGTCTTGGATTTCGGAGCTGACGTTGGTGCCGAGGTCGACGAGGTTCATCCAGGTGACAGTGTGGCGGTCCCAGTATTCGGCGAGGGGCGCCCAACGTTTGGCGGTGAAATTGATGGGGGCGCCGGCGGCGGCGACGACGTCGCCGGCGTTATTGAGCAGGGCGATGGCGGTGGCTTGGCCGGGGCGGATGAGGGAGGCCAGGGCGGATTCGAGGCGTTCGCGGGAGATGATGCCGCCGAACCGGCGTTGGGAGCGCATGACGAGGCCGAGGGTGCTGGAGATATCCTCGGCGCGGTGGATGAGGGCGAGGCGGGCGGCGCGTTGGACGCGGTTATGTTCGATGGCCTGCCAGATCAGCACGCCGACCCAGGCGGCGAACAGGGTGCCATAAACGAGTTGGGGGCGGCGTTTCATCCGGGGGGGCTTACGGGGTGGGGGTGGGGGCGGGCGCGGGCGCGGGCGTGGGTGTTTTGTGGGGCAGGCGGTCGAAGAAGCGATCCAGTTCTTCGGGGGAGAAGGCTTTGTTGACGATCCGGTTGTCGACCTGTTCCTTCATGGCGAGCGCGGCCAGTTCGCCGGGTTGTTTGATGATATGGGGGGTGAGGAAGATGAGCAGCTCGGTTTTCACGTTGCCGGTGATTTTGCGGCGGAAGAGGGCGCCGAGGAGTGGGATGTCGCCGAGCAGCGGGATTTTGCTGACGGTTTCGGTTTTGTTGTCCTGCATGAGGCCGCCGATGACGACGGTGGTGCGGTCCGGGGTGACGACGACGGTATCGGCGGCGCGGCTGTTGATGACGGGGTAGCCGACGGCGTTGGTGCCGGTGGAGAGGGCGACGGTTTCCTCGGAGAGGTTGGAGATTTCCGGGGAGACGATCATTTCGACCATGCCGTCGGAGGTGATGAAGGGGGTGACGGTGAGGATGATGCCGACGTTTTCGTAGGTGATGGAATTGATTTGGTTGCCGAAGGTATCGTAGCGGGTGCCGCTGATGAGGGGGACGCGCTGGCCGATGTTGATGGTGGCCTGCTGGTTATTGCGGGCAAGGATGGTGGGGCGGGAGAGGACCTCGAGCCTGCCGGCTTCGGCGATGGCGCGGAGGGTGACTTCGTAGTCGCTGCCGGCGAGGTTGATGAGGCCGGAGCCGGTGGTGAGGCCGGGCAATCCCTGGAACTGTTGGAGCACGCTGCCGGTGGTGTCGCCGAAGTCGCGGGTATGGCGTCCTTCGATGCCGATGTCCTGGCCTTTGCGGTGGGTGACTTCGAGAAAGACGACTTTGATGAGGACCTGGGGGGCGGGGCGGTCGAGGTTGGAGACGACCTGGCTGATATATTGGGCGGTGGCCTCGTCGGTGACGACGACCAGCTTGCGGGTTTCGGGGTCGGTGGAGAACGTGGCGGTGCCGACCTCGGTGCTGGTGGGGTAATTGGCGGTGGTGCTGCTGCGGCGGCTGGTGCCGCCGAAGCTGCCGGAGAACTGGGCGAAGGCGGGCGGGGCCAGGCCGGCGAGGCTGGTGGTGAGCAGCAAGGCGAGTGCGACGCGGTTCATGGCGAGTTGGGAGGATCTCATAAGAGGGAGGGGCATGGGGCGTGGGGGGAAGGGGTTATCGTGTGCCGGTGCCGAAGCCGCTGCCAAAGCTGCCCGAGGTTCCGGTGGTGCGCCTGACGCCCTGGTTTTGGGTTTGGGTGGCGCGGTTGTTCAACTGGTTGCCGGTTTGCCGGCTGGTATTGCGGGAACTGCGCAAGGTGCCGCTGCGGGAGGTGGTGGGGGTGGGAAAGAGGCTCTCGAGCAGTTCCTGCACGGTTTGCGGGTCGGTGTTTTCGAGTTCGTAGACGAACACCTTTTGTTTCTGGGCGGGATCGCTGTCGAGCTCGCTGACCATGGTGGCGATCTGGGGCATCAGGTCGCGGGAGGCGCTGACGACCACGGAGCGGGTGCGCATGTCCGGCACGGCGGTCACGCGGGTTTCCTTGAGGGTGCGTTGGCTTTGGTCGGTGGTGTTGCCTCCGCTCGTGGGGAATCTGCCGAACGGCATGCCCGGGCCGCCGAACTGGAACCGGCTGCGGCGGCTCTGGCTGTTGCTCAGGGTGGGGTCGGGGAAGAGGCTGGTCAGCAGATCGGCGGTTTCCTGCGCATCGGCGTATTTGAGGCGGAAGACGCGCAACTCGGTGATGTCTTCGACGTTGGTATCGACTTGGCGGACGACGTCTTCGATGAGGGGCATTTGTTCCTCGGGGGCGCTGACGACGAGTGAGTTGCTGCGCTCGTCGGCGACGGCGACCACGCGCGGCGTGGGGGCCCGGCCTCCGCCGGAGGAGTTGCCGCTCTCGAAGCCGGGCGGTCCGCCGCCGTCGCGGCCCCGGAAGAAGAACCGTGCGCGGTCGTTGTTGCGGGAGTTATCCTGCTGGGGGGCGAAAAGTTCCTTGACGACGGCAGCGAGCGATTTGGCGTCTGCGTAGACGAGGGGGAAGACGTGGATGGTGGAGACGCCGGCCAGTGGGGTATCGAGGGCTTTGATGATTTCGACCATGCGCCGGATATGGAGTTGGGAATCGGTGATGAGGAGCGAGTTGCCGGCATCGTTGGCGGTCAGGGTGGCGGTGGTGGGCAGCAGGGGCGTGAGGTCGCGGATGAGCTGGGTGGCGCTGATGTAGCGGATGGGGACGATCTGGGTGATGATTTCCTCGCTTTTGGGGATTTTCTGGGGGTCGTTGCCGGTTTTGACGGGGATGTCGCGGGTTTTGGCGGTTTCCTTGGAGATGATCATCAGCATGCGGCCGTTTTGGAGGGCGGCGTAGCCGTTCTTGGCGAGGGCGGAGTTGAGCACATTGACGGCTTCATCTTTGGTGAGCGGTTGATTGCTCCAGACATCGACCCGGCCGCGGATATCGACTTCGGGGACGATGATGAAGCCGGCGGCATCGCTCAGGTAGTTGAGCACCATCTCCAGCGGCGCGCCCTTGAAGTTCAATCGCAGGCCGCGCTCGTCATCCGCCACGACGCGGTCGGGTGGCAGGAATTGCGGCGGGGTGAATGCCGGGGCGGCGGGGCCGGCGGGGGGGGTGGTGACGGGGCCTGCAGCGACAGCGGCGGGAGTGTTGGTGGCGGCGGGCATCACGCCGGGCGGAAGCGACGGCGGTCCCAGCGCAACGGGGGCGGTTGCGGGGCCGTCGGGCGGTTTGGGCATGGCGACGTCGTCGGGCTCGGGCGCTGTCGGCGGTTCGGGGATGACCACGTGCTCCTCGTCGGGGTCGGCGTCCGGCGGCGGGGCATTGGTCAAGACCACGGCCGGCTCTGGAAGGGGCGGCGTGTCGGATTGGGCGAGGAGGCTGGAGGCCAAGGCGAGTGAGGCGCCGCAGGCCAGGGTGGCGCAAAGGAGTTGTGTGGGTGTTTTCATTGTAATTCGCGTGCTCGCTGTTCCATCAATCGTCGGAGAACCTCGGCGTCGTCCGGGGCGGGCGCGGCGGCGGGGAGTTGGGCGGTCGGCGAGGATGGGCTGAAGGTTGTGGGCGTTGGCGACTGGTTTCGACGCGGGTCGTAACCGCCTCGCGAATCCCCGCGGCGGGAGTCGGATTCGCGGGAGTCGTTGCGACGGGGGTCGAAGCCTCGGGAGCCGCCGCGCCCGAAGTCGGCGCGTCCGAAGTCGCTGCGGGTCGGCTCGCTGCGGGTGCTAACGAATTCCTGGGTGGATTCGCGGATTGTCCAGGGGCCCTGGTCTTCGCGGTGGAGTTGCATACCGACTTTGAGAGTGAGTGCGTTGGTTTCGGATTGGAGTTGGACGCTGCCGCTGGTGACGGCGGCGATCTTGTAACCGGCGATGGAGTGGCCGGGCGGCAGGATTTGGCGGAATTCGGGCGAGGTGCCATTGAAGAAGGCGAAGAGGCCTTTGCGGTAGTCCATGGTGCCGACGAGGGTGATGGCATCGACGCGGCGGGGGCGGGACGTTTCGGGGGATGGGCGGATGGTTCGTCCGGAGCGGTTGGCGTTGAAGATATTGCGTTCGGCGATGATGCGGAACGAGGAGTAATCGGCCGGGGTGGAGGCGGTGGCATCCTGGGCGGCAGCGGGGAGGAGGAGGGCCGACAAGAGGAGGAGAAAAGCGACGGGGGGGCCGAGGGCGAGGGCACGGCGGGGGCATGGCGTGGAGTGTGGGTCCGGGCGGGGGATGGGGCGGGGATGGGTGAGGATGGGGGTCATGGGATGTCGGCGGGATTCAGCTGGAGGCCGCTGATATGGAGGCCGAGGGTGAGCTGGTCGCC
>JAFGQR010000162.1 GCA_016935555.1 Verrucomicrobiota bacterium | reverse complement strand
GGCCGTCGCTGCCGGGTCGCTGGCTTTGGCGTTCGTCCCAGTTTCTGAACCAAGAAAGCTCCGCCGCCGCGGCGGGGATGGGGGCTCGCTAGGCTGTTTTATGGGCTCCTACCATGAGACCCTCGTCATCCACGAGAGGCTGTCGTTGATCCCTCAAAACGGCTCCGTCATCCTCGGGCAGTAACGGCACAGGCACGCTTCCGTCCACCCTGCGCCCCGGAAGCGCCGGCTTTGGCCTCCATCACGCGTTCCCGCCGCCGCCCCCGCCCAGGCGGCTCACCAGCCACCGGTGCTTGCCCCGCGCTGTCTTCTCCGTCTCGCTCACCTCGCGCAGCACCACACGGAAATCGTCGCCCAGCTTGCGCCGGATTCGCGCCTCGATCGCCGGAAGGCGCGTCCGGTCGAACTGCGGGCCCGGCACGTAGCGGAACTCGGCGCAGCCGGGCTCGTCCTGGAAGAACTGCACCGCATAGAGGTCGTCGAACACCGCATCGTGCATGTTGAAGGCCGTCAGCGAAATCCGGCGCCCGGTTCCACTCACGAGGTATTCCTGCTCCCGTCCGGCCACCTCCGCCGCCACCGCCCACGGAAACTCGAGTTCGCCGTCCGTGCGCGGGTCCGCCAGCCGCACGAAGTCGCCGGTGCGGTAGCGGATGAGGGGCATGGCGAGGTTGTGGAAGGAGGTGCCGATGACTTCGCAAAGGCCTTCCGGGTCGGGCGGGCCGAATTCGACCAGGCCGTACGCCGGCCAGAAATAAAACAGGTCCGAACGGCGGCCCTCGGCGGCCAGCACCACGCGCTCGGCATGTCCATACCACCGGTACACCCGGCACCCAAACACGCGCTCCAGCAGCCGCTTCTGCGCCAGCGTCAGCCGCTCCGAACCGCATAGGACACCCCGAAGCGGCGTCCGCCAGTGCTGGCCCGATGTCTCGAGAAACTCGGCCAACTGCAGCGCCGCCGACGGATACGCATGCAACAGGTCCGGCCGGAACCGCTCGATCGCCTCCAGATATTCCGGCAGCCGTTCCGCCGTCAGATGGGACGACGACAACATCAGCCAGTCCCGCGTCGCGTCGACACTGCTCACCCGGCCGCGCGCCCGGTCGCTGATCACATGGCCGCGGATCACCGCCAGGCGGGCTCCCTTGAAATAGCCGCCCCGCCGCCACTGCGCCTCGAGAAAGGCCTGCTCCTTCGGACGGCTCACGCCCCGTTGCAGATAAAACCCCACCGGCACGCCCGTCGATCCCCCCGTCGTGACATACAGCCGCTCCCGCGCCGGCACCGCGCTCGACACCATCCCGCCGAGGTTCCGCAGCAGGTCGGATTTCTCCAGCGTCGGACATTGCTCCAGGTCGTCCAAGTCCTTGACCAGTTCCGGTCGAAATCCCGCACGCGAGAAGCGGCCCTGGTAGAAGGGGCAATACCCGGCGGCTTGGATCAAGACCTGCCTGACCTGTTTGAGTTGATACGCCCGGATCTCCTCCACCGACCAGCCCTCGCACGCCGACGCCAGGCGCTCGAATTCCCGAAACCGCTTGCCCAGCCGCCAGGATTGGGGCAGCCAGCGGTAGGCCATCCCCGCCGCCTTCTTCAGGCCCCCAGGCAACCGCTCATACAGCCCGAGCATCGGGTACAACCGGTCCTCGAGGCTCACGACGTCCTCCGTGTTGCAGCCCGTTCGATCGCCCCCAACCACCCGAAATGCGGGCGGAACGCGAAGGTGTCCTCGAGCGCGTCCAGCGCTCCCGCCCAGGCGGGATGATTGGACACCACCTCGATCGCCTCGGGCGGGAACGGCACGAAACTCGGATCCCGCAGCGTGAAGCCGTGGGTCAACAGCCGCAGCTTCCGCCACTCAAATCCCATCAAGGCGGCCGCCACACAATCCACCGCAACCGGGTTCCTGCCGGCCAGGATCACCCCGCACGGTTTGGGATCGGGACTCATGGGGCCGTTGCCTTCGCCTCCGACGATGCCGTCCACGACCGCCAGGTAGCGCAACGGCGTCTGCCGGCGCCGGCCGGCGCCGTCGAAAAACCAAAGACACTTGTTCACGTCCAACACCATCCGCCAGCACGTGTCGTTGCCGTGCCAGTTCCCCGACCGCACCACCCGCTGCGTGTCGCCAAACACAAGGCGCCCGACCTTTTTCAACGGCACGAAGAACCGCGAGAGGCGGGGGCGGTTTTTGAGCCAGCGTTTGGCGGCGCCCATGCATCGGTGCTCGAGCTTTGCCTTGGCGGTCGAGGCGGGGAACTGGTCGCCGCTCTGGTCGGGGGTGCCTTCGGTGTGATGGGGCAGCCAGTTCTTCTGGGCGTTGATCCCCACCACGTTCTTCAGCGCGCAGGTCACCCCCACCTTTTTGTGCGTCTTGAGCTTCGGCACATTGATGAACACGTCCGCCTCCATCGGCGTCCGGCACAGCAGATACTCGTGGTTCAGCCCGTGGTGCTTCGCGTTGGTCTCTGCCATGTCGTAACTCGCCCCATACAGCCGCCCCAAACCCGCATACCCCACAAACTCGCTCGCCCCGTCCAAATGCACATGCGCCGCCCCCAGCGGATCCCCCGCCAGCGCCACCTTCGACACCGTCACCCCGTCCACCGCATGCCATTCCTCCGGACGCAAATCCAGCAGCTCAAGGCGCACCCCGGGAAAATCGCGGGCGCACCGTTCGACCATGCGGTCGAGCTGACAATACGACCGGAGCGCCTTGAATGACGAATCGGTCTGGGGCGCATCGCAGACGGTGATGGTGCCACGTCCCTTGAGTTGGGAGGCGGCCCAGCGTAGGACCGCCTCGATGACGGCAGGGTGCGTCACCATGTGCTCCCACTGGCCCGGCCCCGGGTGGCGCTCGTCGTGCTCCTTCACCCAGTTCGGCTTGACCACCACGCGATCCCCAGGACGCACATAGTCGGCCGGCAGCGCCAGCGCCTCGAGCGCCAGGCACACCACACCCCTCACCGCCTCAGGATCCGCATACGTCTTCGGACCGGTGAAGGCAGCCACCCGCGCCGCGTCATCGCTTCCGGATTCAGTCACGCCGTGCACCGCCCAATTTCCCATGGCCGCGCCGCCCCCGCAAGCCCCCCGGATGGCGCGTCTTCCCAGCGTGACAGCCCGGGCATCCGGGGAAATGTCCGAGGTCGCCCATGCGCCGTCGCGAGACCGCGCCCCCTCCCGGGCACGCTTCGCTGCCTCGGGATACGCCGCTTGACAACGGCGAGCCTGGATGGAGCATCGCCCCATGCGCCCGATCCACAAGCTGCCCCGCGCATGCGCCGCCTCACGGCTGCGAGGGACCTCGCCCATGGGCTGTCACCGGGCCAATCCCGCTCCGGTCTCCCTGCCTCAATCCACGAAGCCGCGCCGCCACGGCCACCTGTGGAGCCCGCCGCAGCTCTGCGTCCTGGCGTGGGTGCTGGCGGCGCCCCTCTCATGCATCGCCGCATCCGCACCGCCCCAGACGCCGCCGGGGGCCGCTCCGGGCATGCCGGCAGCGGCGGGATCGACGCTGGCGTGGGCCGCGCTCGCGGCGTGGTTCAAGCCGCCGGCGCAGTGGGCGGGCCAGGGGGCCAACTACCGGTCGCCCCTGCGGTTCGACGACGGATCGAGGGTGCGCACGGCCGCGGACTGGGAGCGGCGGCGGGCGGAGTTGCTCAACGCCTGGCATGGCCTGATGGGTCCATGGCCGCCGGTGCTCGAGCGGCCGGCGTTCGATGTGCTAAGCGTCACCAACCGCGATACCTTTGTCCAGACGCGGATCCGCCTCGAACTGGCCCGGGGACAAACAGGAGAGGGCTGGCTGCTGACGCCGCGCGGCGACGGGCCGTTTCCCGCGGTGCTGGTGGTCTATTACGAGCCCGAGACGAGCGTCGGCCTCAACCCGAAACAGCCCGGACGCGACTTTGCCCTGCAGCTGACGCGCCGGGGGTTTGTGACGTTGTCGCTGGGAACGCCGGGCGGCAACGCCTGGAAGCCTGAGCTAGGCGCGGCGCAGTGCCAGCCGCTGTCCTACCACGCTTACGTGGCCGCCAACGCGTGGCACGCGCTGGCCAACCTGTCCGCGGTGGACCGCCGGCGCATCGGGGTGGTCGGCCACAGCTACGGCGGCAAGTGGGCCCTGTTCGCCGGCGCGCTTTGGGAGAAATTCGCCGCCGTGGCCGTGAGCGATCCGGGCATCGTGTTCGATGAGCGCCGTCCCAATGTCAATTACTGGGAGCCGTGGTACCTCGGGCGGGAGGCCGGTGTGACGCGAGCCCGAAACGGCGTGCCGTCTGCCGACAACCCGCGCCGGGGGGCTTACCGGCGGATGGTGGAGGCGGGGCGGGACCTGCACGAACTGCATGCGCTGATTGCGCCGCGGCCGCTCCTGGTGTCGGGCGGCGCCGAGGATCCGCCGTCGCGCTGGGCGGCGCTGAACCACGCGGTGGCAGTGAACGCGCTGCTGGGTTACTCGAACCGCGTGGGACTGACCCGGCGACCAGGCCATGCCCCCACCCCCGAATCGAACGCGCAACTGGGCGCGTTCTTCGACCACTTCCTCAAGAACTCCGCTCAGAGCCGGGATTGAGGGGGATTCGTGGCGTCAAGGCTCCCCTCTGCGGCCACAGCCGCTCCGATGGGCTCCCCGTCGCCCCACCGCCTGTGGCGTTCCCATCGGACCGGCCCTTGGGCGCGGATTGCGGCGCCCGCGGTGCGTCATGCAATGTCTCAGGGCGCCGACCCCACGCGCACGCGGTTGGCGCCCTTGCGCAGCGGGATTTGCCGCAAGGTGAGCAGGTCGTGACCATCGGCGGCGACTCCGCAGGCACACCGGCGCCGGCTCGATCCGAACCGCCTGGTCATCGCGAGACGGCTTCCCGCCAGGCGGATCGTTGCCCAGGGCCACCAGAGAATCGATCGGCACACCGGGCCGGTTCGACCGCGGCCACGATTCCCACCGAGTGAAAATCAGCCGCGTCAGGGTGCCGCCTTCCGCCGCCCGGCGGTACATCCATTCCCGCGGCGTTTCAATCCATTGCAAAATCGGATCGCCGCAGCCGACCGTTTCCTCCACAGGCGCCGCCGTGCTGTTGCCCGCGTCAAGCGCGGTCAGATCCTCCTCCCCGTGCACCGCCACCGTCACGGCGTAGTAGGCGCGGCCGGGTTGACCGGGATTGTGAGCCCAGATGCCGGGCCCACAGGGTTTGCGGACGAAGAGGCCGGGGCCTCCTCCACATGCTCGAGGATGGCCTCGGCAAGGTCGCGCCCGAAGGCGCGCGCCGAATGGGCGTTCACCTCCACCCCAAGCGCATCGGCATAGGCGATTTCCATCGCGCCGGCAAAACGGGCGCCGGGGAAGGTGCCGCGTGCCCACGCTCCATTCGAGCGGCCCGCGGCGTCATTGCCAGGCTTGTTCCAGGCGACACCTGCCGGCAGATAGCCGTCCGCGGCACGGAACGGGATCGGTCCGCGGCGCACGCGCTCCAGGGCACGCGCAAAGGCTTTCTCGCGATCGGCGGCCGCCAGCGCGGGGGAACCGACGATGTAGACGCGGTCGTTCCATGGTCCGCGAATGTGAGGGCAGTGCAGGTCGAGACTGAACACGACGCGCGGCCCGACCGACGCGCCGAGTTTCATCCAGGCCGCGATTTCGGGATAGAGCGGGCGGTTGCTGTAATCGCGGTTGTGATCGTGCGGCGCGCGGTTCTTGCCCTGGTCACCCTCCTCGACCCCGTCCTTGTCCGCAAACGGCAGGGCGAGAACCTGCCAGCGTTCGCGCCAGCGGCGGCCGAGGCCGTCGTCGGCCAGGACGGCGTCGAGAAGCCCTTCCAGCACGTAGCTGGCCATGGACTCGCACGCATGATGGCGGGCGGTCAGCACGACAACGCCGCGCGCCTTCTGCGGTTCGAGGCAGCCGGCGCGGAGGAGTTCCACGGGGCGTTGCTTGCGGCTTCGGCAAAGCTCCGCCACCTGCAACATGGCGTTGGTCCGGTGCCGTTCCAGCCACTCGCGGAGATGCGACTCGAGGTAAGCCGGCGCAAACGCGAACCGCGCCTCGGCGGCCCCCGGGGGCACGCTCCCCTGAAAGGACCAGCATGGGGTGCCGCCGGCGGCAAACGAGCGCACCGCCGCCTTGCCCAGCCATCGCCAAGTGCGCCCCCGGTCCGTGCTCATCGCCGGCCCGCGCACGCCGAGGGGGTTTTTCTCGGCGAAGACCAGGGTGACGGGCAGTCCGGCCGGGGCCCGCAGGCGGACGTTGAAGTGGAACCACCAGCCCTCGGTGTCGCGCAGGTCCGGCGCCAGGGTATAAGTGCCGCCCTCGCGCCGAAGCACCCGGATGTTGCCGCCCGGATAATCGGCATCGAGGTGAATGGCGGCCCCGCCTGCGGTCGGAACCGCGGCTCCGTGAACCTCGCGAGCGTCTGCCCCGCGTGAGGCGCCGCCTCCGGGCCGAACAGGAGCGGCGGCTTGGGCGGCGAGCGCCGGGGACGGCGCGCAAAGAGCGGCGCCGAGGATGACGGCGGTCAACAAACGCATGCGCCGCGGCGGCGGGATGGAATCGGGTCGGGCCGGTTGTTGCTGGCCCCGGGAGGGCGATGAACTGAGGCACATGTGAGGGCGCAGTCAACCAGATCCCGCAGGCGTTGTCGCCACAAAGTTCGAGGCGCCGACGGCAGGCTGGGGGCTGGGCAGACGGGGGATCAGGCCCGGCGCGGCAAGCAGCGGCGTGCCGTCTGCCCGCCTGGGCTGCGCAGGACGGTCCGCCGCCGCCAAGCGCGACCCGAATCGCCCGTCGGATGAGCCGCGCTGAATTGGCTTGAGCGCCGTCTGCGGGGACCTAGAGTTGAGGTTGAAATGCAAGACCCGCTACGGATTTGGTCCCGGGGGCTGATCGCGGTGGCGCTCCTGGCCGCCGGTTGCCAGCCACAGGCCGAAACCCATTCGGCCGCGTCCGAACCGGCTGCCCCCGCCAAAGCTCCCGCGCCGTCCAAAGTCCGCCCGCCGGCGGTCGCGGGTCTGTTCTATCCCAACGACCCGGAGGCGTTGAAGTCGGCCGTGGACCGTTGTCTGGCGGCGGCACCCACCCGCGTCATTCCCGGCGTCCGGGCGCTGATCTGTCCGCATGCGGGCTACGAATATTCGGGGCCAACCGCGGCGTGTGCGTATCGGCAGGTTGCAGGTCGGCCATTCGACACGGTGATCATTCTCGCGGCGAGCCATTATGCGTGGTTCAACGGGGTGTCGGTGCCGGCCACGGACGCCTACGAGACGCCTCTGGGCCGGGTGCCGGTGTCGGCGTCGGCGCGGGAGCTGGCGGCGCGGCCGCCCTTTGTGTTGGAGCCGCGCTGTGCGGTGCAGCGTCCCTCGTGGGCCGCCATGGCGCCGAGGACTGCGCCGGCGGCGGGCGAGGACACGCCGGAGACTTGGGAGCATTCGGTGGAAGTCGAGGTGCCGTTCCTGCAGCGCGCGCTCGGCTCGTTTGCAATCCTGCCGGTGGTGTTCGGGCGCGCCGACCCGGCGGGGGTGGCCCGCGCGTTGGCGCCGCGGGTGGACGATTCGACGCTGGTCGTGGTGAGCACCGACCTGAGCCATTTTCATGGTTACGACGAAGCCCGCGCGTTGGACCGGCAGACGCTGCAATGGATTTGCGCGCTGGACACGGCCGCGCTCGAGGCGCCCGGCGCCGAGGAACGCGCCTGCGGGCGGATGGCGGTGTTGACGCTGATGCATCTGGCCCGGCTGAAAGGATGGAAAGCCCACCTGCTGGACTACCGGAACAGCGGAGACACCGCCGGCGACAAACGCCGCGTCGTGGGTTACGCCGCGGTGGCGTTCGCGGACGCCGCGCCGCCGGCCGGGGCGGGCGCGGCCGGCGACAGGCCCTCCGGGGGCGGGTTCCAGGCTGCGGAGAGGGCGTTCCTGCTCGGGCTGGCCCGCCAGACCCTCGAGTGCGTCACGGCCGGCCGGAGCGTGTCGGATCTTCCGGCCGGCGCGGTTCCCGAGGCATGCCGCGCAGCGAAGGGTTGTTTCGTCACGCTGACCAAGTCCGGCCAGCTGCGGGGTTGCATCGGCAACATCCTGCCCGCCTGCCCGCTCTACCGGGCGGTCATCGACAACGCCTGCAACGCCGCGCTGCGCGACACCCGGTTTGCACCCGTGACGTCAGCCGAGGTCGGCGCGTTGCGCATCGAAGTCAGCGTGCTGACCATGCCGCAGCCGCTGACCTTCAGTTCGCCGGACGATTTGCTCGCCAAACTTCAACCCGGCCGCGACGGCGTTCTGCTGAAGATCGGCGAGCGCGGCGCGACGTTCCTGCCGCACGTCTGGGAGCAGCTCCCGGAGAAGACCCAATTCCTGAGCCACCTCGCCGCCAAGGCCGGGTGCGCGCCGTCGGCCTGGCGCGGGAAGGACGTGGCCGTCTCGGTTTACCACGCCGAGGCGTTCGGGGAATCCCGGTGACCTTCCATGCCGGACACGAACCCCACCGCGCCGCGGCGTCCCCGGCCGCCAGAGCACGCTTGGACGTCCGGACGCGGGTTGGGGGATGAGTCCGCCGGTGCGCCGTGGGCGGCGGTTCGGAGGCTCAGTTCCATGGCGGTGTTTGCGCTGGGGGTGTCGTGCGTGGTCACGCAGCTGGTGCTGATGCGCGAAATGCTGGGCGTGTTTGCAGGCAACGAGCTGGTTCTCGGCGTTGTTCTCGGGAATTGGCTTTTGCTGATGGGGCTGGGCGCGGCGCTGGGGCGCTGGCTGCGCCCACACGAGGCTCGGGTCGATCCACACCCGGTCCCGGCGGCGGCGGACGGTTTGGGGGCGGGGGTGGAGGCGGGGGTGGTGGGGCTGGCGGGGTTGCTGGTGCTGACGGCCCTGGTGCCGCCGGCGCAGATCGTCGTGCTGCGGGGTCTGCGGTCGTGGGTGTTCCTGCCCGGCGAGGCGATTGGGGTGGTGGAAACCGTGCTGGCGAGCTTCGTGGTGCTGATGCCCTATTGTCTTGCCGCCGGCTTCGGTCTGGCGTTGGCGTGCCGCCTGCGGCAGGAGCCGGACGCCGCGGCCGGGGCGGGCAGTGTCTACGTGATGGACAGCCTGGGCAGTGTGGCCGGGGGCGTCCTGTTCAGCTTTGTCCTCGTGTCGCGCCTGGACCACGTCGCGCTGTCGGGCGTGCCCGCCGCGCTCAACCTGGTCACCGCCGCGTGGCTCGCCTGGAACCTGCGACACGGCCGGAAAGCCGCGTCGGGGTTCCTGGCGGCCACAGTGCTGTTTCTGGGGGCCGGGCTGGGTGCGTGGCTGGGGCTGGCGAATCCGGACGCCTCGTCCACGGCGCGACAGTTCCCGGCCCAGCGCATCCTGTTTCGGGGCCACTCGCCTTACGGGCGGCTCGTCGTCACCGAGGCGGGGGGCCAGACCAACTTTCTGCAAAACGGCGTCGTGCTGGCCTCAACCCCCAATCTCGAAGCCTCCGAGGAAACCGCCCACTTCGCCCTGGCCCAACGGCCGGACGCACGCCGCGTGCTGCTGATCGGCGGGACGCTCTCGGGCGCCGCGCGCGAGATTCTCCGGCACCGTGTCGGGCGTCTGGACAGTGTCGAGCTGGATCCGTTGGTCAGCGCGGTGGGCCGGCGTTTTTTGCCCGCCGAGTTTGGCGATCCCCGGTTGCGCGTGGTTGAAGACGATGCGCGGCGGTTCGTGAGGCGGGCCGGGGCGGGCTACGATGTGCTTGTGGTGGCACTGCCCGACCCGGCGACGGCACAGTTGAACCGGTTTTTCACGCACGAGTTTTTCCAGGAAACGCGGCGGCTGCTTGGATCCCGCGGAGTGTTAAGCTTCGCTGTGGGCCGATACGAGAACTTCGCCGGACCCGAACTTGCCGCCCTGCTCAGCTGCGCCCGGCAGACCGCCGCCCGCTCCTTTGCCCATGTGCGACTGCTGCCCGCGGGCCGGGTGTTTTTCGTCGCGTCCGACGCGCCGTTGACGGTGGACATCGCGTCGGCGCTGGCGGGAGCGGGGGTGGCGACGCGGTGGGTGAACCGGGGGTATTTGGCGGGCGCGTTGGCGCCGGACCGGCTTGCCGGGGTTGAGCGTGCGGCGTCGCAGCCTGCGCCTGTGAACCGGGACTTTGCGCCGGCGCTTTATGATCGGCACCTGGGGCACTGGGCCAGCCAGTTCCAGAGCCGGGGCCGCTGGCTGGCCGTCGCGTTTGTCGCCGTGACCGCGGTTTACATCGCCCGGTTGCGCGGCGCCGCCTGCGCCATCTTCGCGTCCGGGTTTGCGGGGGCGACGTTGGAAATTGTGCTGTTGTTGGTCATGCAGGTTCTTGCCGGGGCGGTTTACCGGCAAGTGGCCTGGGTGGTGACGCTGTTCATGGCCGGGCTGGCAGCGGGCGCGTTTGCGGCGGCGCGCTGGAGGGGGGCATGGGTGCGGGCGAGCGGCGAAGGGTCGGCGGCGGGCGCCCTGCGGGGTGTGAGGCTGGCGTTGGGTCTGACGGCGGTGGGGGTGGCGGGTCTTGCGGTGCTGGTGCCCGCGGGCCTGCCGGTGCTGGGGGCAGGGCTGGCCCTGCCTGCCGGCGAGGCGGTCATCCAGGGGATTCTGCTGCTGTTCACCTTCAGCCTGGCGAGCCTCGTCGGAGCCCAGTTCCCGCTCGCCAACCGGCTTGCGGCGGCCGTTCCAAACGCCCCCGCGCGGCTCTTCGCCGCCGATTTCGCCGGCGCCGCGCTTGGCGCGTTATTGACCAGCGCATGGCTGCTGCCCGTGGCGGGCGTTGCGGGGACGTGCTGGCTGGCGGCGGCGCTGAACGTGGGGGCGGCGGGGATGGTGTTTTGGAGAACGCGGGCGGTGTGAGTGGAGCCGGGCGTTCGCGGTTGAGCGTGGGGCGTGGGGGGGGAGTATGGAACGTTGAGCATTGTACTGCGCATGAAGCCATTGAACGTGTTCTGTGTGAACCTGGTCCGCTGGAGCGGCTGGCTGCTCCTGCCGGTTGTCGCCAGTTTCCTCTTCACCGGCTACGCGCTGACCGGGCAGTATGGTCTGAGCCGGTTCTGCCAGGAAACCACGGCGCTGGCCTGGCACCGGATGCTGCACGGGCCGCTGGCCATTCTGCTGCTGGCCCACAGCGTGCCGGCAGTTTATCTTGCCCTTCGGCGATGGGGCTGGATCAAACCCCGCGCCGCCACGAAACCATGAACACCGAACACGGGACGCGAGGGGCCAAAACGGTTGGCGGAGCTGCCCGCTCCGCAGCCGCGGGAAGCATGTCGCGGCGCGCGCTGTTGGGCATGGGGGTCGCCGGCGCGGCGGGGCTGGCAGGGGCGGCCTCGTTGTGGGATTGGTTTGCGAGGTGGCGCGATGCGGAGACGCCGGCGGACGTTTTCAAGGGGGGGGCGCCCGGGGAGGAAATGTGGTTGCTCTGGAAGGCGCGCGGCTGGGTGAAGGAAGGCCGGCATTACGTGAAGCTGGGACGCAACGTGCAGTGCAAGGTGTGTCCGAACAACTGCCTTCTCGCGCCGGGCGACCGCGGCCATTGCCGCAACCGCATCAACCGCGACGGCACCCTGTACACGCTGGCCTACGGCAATCCATGCACGTTCCACGTCGACCCGGTCGAAAAGAAGCCCCTCTACCATTTCCTTCCCGGCACGCGCACCTTCTCCCTCGCCACGGCCGGCTGCGTCTTCCGCTGTCTCAACTGCCAGAACTGGGAGATCTCCCAAAGAAAGCCCGAGGACACCAAGAACCCGCGCGGCCCCGAGTTCCGGTTTCGGCCGCCGCTGCCTGCGAGTCTGACGCACGAACAGATGGAGCGGCTGAGCCTGTTTCCGGAGGACGCGGCGGCGGTGGCGGCGGCGCTGGGCTGTCCCACGATCTCCTACACCTACTCGGAACCGACGGCGTTTTACGAATACACCCAGGACACGTGCAAAGCGGCTCGCGCCCACCATCTCCGGAACATTGTGGTGTCCTGCGGCTCCATCGAGGAACGCGCCGCGCGGGATCTTTATGCGTGGGTGGACGCGGCGCACGTGGATCTGAAGGGATTCGACGAGGCGGTGTATCAGAAGCTCAACTCCGGCCGGCTTGCGCCCGTCCTGCGCACCCTCAAACTGCTCCGCGACCTGGGCGTGTGGTTTGAAATCATCAATTTGATCGTCCCGACATACACCGACCCTCCCGACATGATCCGCCGCATGTGCGCCTGGATCGCCAAGGAACTGGGACCGGACCGCCCCCTCCATTTCTCCCGGTTCCATCCCCAATACAAGCTCTCCCACCTCCCCCCCACGCCCATCGCCACCCTCGTCCGCGCCCGCGACCTGGCCCGGGCCGAAGGCTTGCGCCACGTGTATATCGGCAATGCGCCCGGCCTCGAGGATGCCGGCATCACGCGGTGTCCGAACTGCCGCAAGGCCGTCGTCCGGCGCGACATCTACGCAGTCACGCACCTCGACATCGTCCAAGGCAAGTGCCGCTTCTGCGGCGCCCCCATCCCCGGCGTTTGGACTTGAGCCTCCGTTTCCAGGAGCCACTGGCCAGCCGCGCGCACGGGAAGGCGACCCGCGCGTTTGAAGCAACGCGGCGGGGTCCGGGATTTCCCCGGAGCGGCCTGGGCCCGCCTGGGCGCCGCGGGAGGACGGAGAAATTCGCAGGATCCGGGCCCGGCCCGGCCGGCGGGTGTTGGGGAAAAGCCCCACTTGCCACGTCCGGGGAACTGCACCATATTCCCGCCCGTTAAGCAGAATGCACGGATACTGAACAACTATGTCGATGCTATGGGCTGCGCCCAACCTATGAAACGAACATCCCTTCTTCTCGCCTTCCTCATGGCCGGTTACGGTCTTAGTGCTTTCGCGGCCGGCAAGCTGGGCGATCCGGCGAAGCCACTGACGATCAAGGAGTGGATTCAAGGCAAGCCCGTGGACGTCCTGGACGGCAAGAACGTTTACGTGGTCGAGTTCTGGGCCACCTGGTGCGGCCCCTGCAAAACCAGCATTCCCCACCTGTCCGAACTGCAGAAGAAACTCAAGGACAAGGGCGTGGTGATCGTGGGGATCAGCGACGAAGCCCCCTCGAAGGTGCGGCCGTATGTGGAGCGGATGGGCGAGAAGATGAGCTACACCGTCGCGTGCGACGACAACCGGAAGTCTTTCGCGGACTATATGGGAGCCTACAATCAGCGCGGCATTCCCACCGCGTTCGTGGTGGGCAAGGACGGCAAGGTGATCTGGGTGGGGCATCCTTTGGGTGGTTTGGACCAGGTCCTCGAGGGGATCCTGGCGGGGAAATACGACCTGGCGGCAGCCCGGGCGGCAGAGTTGGCGCGCGCCGAGCGTGCCGAATACCAGCGGCTTTCCGCAGCCGGCGACGCGAGTGCCAGGGAAC
Source organism: Verrucomicrobiota bacterium (assembly GCA_016935555.1). GTDB lineage: Bacteria > Verrucomicrobiota > Verrucomicrobiia > Limisphaerales > JAFGQR01 > JAFGQR01. The sequence continues at coordinate 2,376 of JAFGQR010000162.1, read as the reverse complement.
TGGGGCGGAAGCTGCTGGCCAAGACCGGCAACGACGCCCAGTCGCTGGTGGACTTCGCGTTTGCGATCGTGGCGAACACGCGCAACAAGAACCGCGATTTCGAGCTGGCCGAAGAGGCCCTTTCCAAAGCCGAAAAAGCCGCCGGCGCCAAGGACCACCGCATCCTCGGCACGCGCTCGATCCTGCTGTTCGAGAGCGGCAAGGAAACGGAGGGTCTGACCCTGGCCAGGGAAGCGCTGGCGTTGAGCACGTCGGAATCGGACCAGGCCAGGTACAAAAATTATGTCCGGGTGATGGAAGCCCGAATCAAGAAGTAGCCTGTTTTCTCCAGCCCGTTGGCTTTCCCGGGCGTGAAGAGCGCCAAGGGGCGACGCGGGCGCGCCGTGCCCCCGGCGCAGGGACGAGGCGCGGTGGCGGGCTTTGGGTGCTGAGGGTCAGGCGTGGTGCGCCTCCACGCGGCGGAGGAACTGGCGTTCGATGTCGTAGCTCAGGCGGTGGAGTGCGGCGCGGGGGGCAAGCCATTGGAGTTGGTCCACCTCGGTGATTGCCGGCAGGGGATGCACCTGCGTGGCCCGCATTTCCCAGTAGAACACGAACTTCGGTCCTGTCCTCACGCGGTAATGGAGGATGCCGGCGGCGCGGATGAATTCGACGTCGCAGCCGGTTTCCTCCCAGACCTCGCGACGGGCGGTTTCGGAGAGCATCTCGCCGGGATCGACCTTGCCCTTCGGCAGGCACCAATCGTCGTAACGGGGCCGATGAATCAGGGCCATGCGGCGTTCGGACGTGTGGGGTTTCCACACGATGCCGCCGGCGGCGAGCGTGACATGGGGCAGGGGGTGTGCGGGATCCGTGCCGGGTGGGGAGAGGGTGCGGTCGTAGTGTTGGAGGCGGTCGGCGATGAGTTGGTCGACATCGGCGGCGTTGGCGGTTTCCCAGCGTGCGAGCAACGCCTCGAGTTCTTGCACGATCGGTGTCATGGCGGGCGGTGTTCGGCGGTCAGACACGGAAGAACTTCTGGATGTCGCGGAGGACGTCGACAAGGCGGTCGATTTCCCCGGGGGTGTTGTAGAGGTAGAAGCTGGCGCGGGCGGTGGATTCGACGCCGAGTTTTTTCATGAGAGGCTGGTTGCAGTGGTGGCCGCCGCGCAAGGCGATGCCGAACTGGTCGGCCACGGTCACCAAATCATGGGCGTGGACGCCTTTCATGACGAAGCTGACGAGGCCGGCGCGGCCGGTGGAGGGGCCGAACAGGCGGAGGTTGCGCACTTCGGCAAGGCGCGCGTAGGCGTAGGCGCCCAACTCGACATCGTGCGCGGCAATGCGATCGCGGCCGACGGTGTCCAGGTAGTCCATCGCGGCGCGGAGGCCGACGGCGCCCGAGATGTCCGGGGTGCCGGCTTCGAACCTGTGGGGGGCCGGTTTATAGGTGGAGGCGTCGAAGTCGACGCTCAGGATCATTTCGCCGCCGCCCTGAAAGGGGGGCATGGTTTCAAGGCGTTCGGCGCGTCCGTAGAGCACGCCGAAGCCGGTGGGCCCGCACATCTTGTGGGCGCTGAGCGCGAGGAAATCGCAGCCGATATCCTGCACATCGATCGGACGGTGGCCGGCGCTTTGGGCGGCGTCGACGAGGGTCGCCACGTGGTGGCGGCGCGCCAGGGCGCAGATGTCGGCGGCGGGGTTGATGGTGCCGAGGGAGTTGGAAATATGGGTGAAGGCCAGCAGCTTCACATCGGGGGTCAGCCAGGCCTCCAGACGTTCCCAGTCGATCTGCCCCTGGTCGCCATGCACCGGCAGGAATGCCAGTTTGACGCCTGTGCGCTCCGCCAGCAGCTGCCACGGCACAAGGTTGCTGTGGTGTTCCATCTCCGTCAGCAGCACCGTGTCGCCACGCCGCAGGTGCGCCGTTCCCCAGGCGTGCGCCACAAGGTTGATGCCTTCGGTCGTGCCCCGGGTGAACACGATTTCCTCGGGGCGCCCTGCGTTGAGGAAACGGGCGGCGCGGGTGCGGGCGGCCTCGAAGCTGCGGGTGGCGCGGTTGCTCAGCTCGTGGATGCCGCGGTGCACGTTGGCGTTGTCGCGCTCGTAATACTGTCCCAACGCGGCGAGAACGGCCCGCGGCTTCTGCGTGGTCGCGGCGTTGTCGAAATAAATCAGCGGCGCCCCATGGACCGTCTGGTGCAGGATGGGGAAATCGTCGCGGAGGGTGTTCCAGTCAGGGGGGGGGGGGGGGGTCGGGGTCAAGGGAGGGCCCTGGGGGGGGGGGGGGGGGATAAATATCTTTGGCGGGGAGGTTGTCCGGGAGGGCTAGGTCGACCCTATGGCGGTGGCGGTGGCGTACTCCCTGGAATGCGACATGCTGACATCAATCTCTTT
>JAFGQR010000161.1 GCA_016935555.1 Verrucomicrobiota bacterium | reverse complement strand
GCTTCAACGGGGCCGCGCTCACGTGAGCGCGGAGATAGTGGCCGAGGTGCGCTAATGATATTCAACGACTTTGCAAACGGGTTGCGAGCGCCGCTGACAACATGGTTCTCTGGACACGGGGTCTACGCCGACTTCACAGATAATGCTTTGCAGTCCAATGACTTGCAAGAAGCGAGCGCCGCCAGGGTTTCTTGCGTCACCCCGCCGCTCGCGGGCATTTCGATTGTCAAAGAACGATTCAAAACACGTAGCAGGGGGCGTCGAGCCTGATGTAGGGCAGCCCCAAGGCATTGATGACGCGTTCGCCGCGGCCCTCCGCGGGACCGAGGGTGACGAAGAGCACCTGGTCTTCGTCGTGTTTGATCAGGTCGTTCAACACCGTCTCCATCTGGGTCTTTTCGGTGGGATTGAGGTCGCACTCGAACACCGAGTATTGCAGGTGCTCTCCGAAATTCTTGCATGCCTTGAACACGTGCCGGAGCCGTTTGTCATCCGCGATGTCGTAGCAAACGAGGTAAGTGGTGCGCATGGCTGGTTTCTCCCCTGGCAAATTAGCGAGTCGTCAGCGGCACGTAGGCGGGCATCTCGCGGGTGAGCGTCTTGGCGAGCAAGCGCGCCTGCAACTCGATGGCCCGTCGGTAGCTCACTTTGTAGTCAAAGACCGGATGGGTCAGCAACGCGCCCATGCGCTGCTCGTACAGCTCGAAAAACCGGCGGCGCCCCGCCGCGCTCAAGTTCACGGCGTCGCCCGCCCGCACGAAATCCTTCGGCGTCACGACACGGTTATTGACGCTGTGGAGCACGGTGGACTCGGCCACCAAGGGACGGAATTCCTCCATGAGATCCAGCGCCAGGGCGGGCCGACCGAAGCGCGGTTGATGGAAGAACCCCACATAGGGATCGAAGCCCACGGCCAGCGCCGCCAGAGTGCAGTCCTTGGCCAAGAGGCTGTAGGCCAGCGAGAGCAGGGCGTTGACCGGGTCGGTCGGGGGACGGCGGTTGCGCCGGGTGAAATTGAAGTTGAACGCGGCTTGGGCCTGTCGGCCTTCCGGGCTGTCGGCCAGTTCATCCGCCACCTTGAGCATTCCGCCGAATTGCGCGAAGTAGGCGGCAGCGGCCAGCCCTTCGATGCCGAGCAATTCGTCGAGGCTGCCCGCGTCGAGCGCCGTTTCCGCCGCCTGCTTGAGCTTGAGCAGCGTGGCCGGAGGGGCTTCCAGGTGGTTTCGCATGAGGAGCGTGCGGTGGTTGCGGATTTTGCCGTGCACGAACTGCCGGGCCAGCCTCAGGCAGGTTGCCGCGTCGCGCGCCTGGCGGAATTGCTCGATGCGCAGGAAGACGTTCTTGAGTTCGTGCCCGCGCGTGATGCCGTAGAACCAGCCGCCCATCGAGAAGTAGGTCACGGGCACTTCGGCCTCGCAGAGCGTCTGGATGGCCTGGGTCGAGATCTGGATGTTCCCGAAGAGGGCGACGTGCGACACGTCGTTGATTCGCACTTCGGACAGCACGGTCTTGTCGTCCTTGACTTGCAGCAGCTCGTCTTTGCGCCCAATCCGAAGGCCCGGCGTGTTCAGATACAGCGCCCGGGCGTCGTCCCGCGGCGCGATGAGCCGTCGCGGACTGGGAGGTGGCGGGTCCGTGCTTGAGGGTTGAGCAGCCCCGTGATCCGGGTCGGGGTGAGGGCCAACCGCTGCCAGCAAGCGCGTTTCGTCGGGAAGACAAACGGTCACGAGCGAGCAGCGCGGACATTTGGGGGAATTCACCAGCGGCGGGGGGATGGCGCCCGCCGCGGTACGCCGAGCCTCGGCAATGCGCTCGATGATCCATGCCTCCAGTTCAGCCGTCATGCCCAACCGCACGCGCTGTTTGGTTGCGCGGTAGTAGATGATCCCCTCCGCGCAAGGATAGCCATTGTCGCGCAAGACCAGGATCTGAAGGCCGAGTTGCATCTTGTCCGCGTCCCAAACCTCGTTGCCGTCGTCGCCCGATCTGGGCGCGCCGGCTTTGTAGTCCACCGGGCACACCGTCATCGCGCTGAACAGGTCGTCGCTCGCGTGGCGGACCTCCACCAGATCCAGCTTTGCGGTCACTCCCAACCGGTCGGACCCCAGTTGGACCGAGCGCGAATGGATCACGTCCTCGGCCGAGGATGCGGCGGACGGCTGCGCGTCTCCCTCGCCGGGCGGGGGAGAGGATTGCCCCGGGGTGGGCTGCGTCACCATCTTGCCCTTGCCCTTACCGTTGCCCTCGGGGGGTGGCAGTTCGCCCTTTCCTGAATCGACGCGCGCGTGCAGCGCCGCGCCGCGCCGGGTGTCGGCATTCTGCACGAACACGCCCTCAACAAACTCGTAGTAGAATAGCCGCGGGCAATAGACGAACTCGTTGAGCATCCGGACCGGCAACACCTCCGGCGGGCGGGAGCTGGCGGTGGGAGTGCGGGTGTCAACCGCTGGCGCCGGGATTTCGGGCCCGGGCTGCTTACCCGGTCCTTGGGTTACAGGGGGGCGGGTTTCGCCAACAAGCGGTTCGGCTCCGGATTTGTTGTCTTCTTGCAATCGGCGACCAGGCTCTAACGACAGCTCGAGTCCTCCGGCGCGATCCTGTGAATGCGCCATCTGCCGATCTAGTCCTCTGCTGCCTTCCTCGATTAGACGATCCCCCGGCGCCCGGCCTGGGCCCGGGCCGTCCCGACGTAGAATCTCCAGCACCCGCTGGACCACGGCGTTGTCATCGCCCCTTTCGGCCGCGCGCGAGTCAGCGCTTGTGTTTGGATGGGGCGGGGGTGTTAGAGGATCGCTCATGGGCAAACTGGGTTATAGGCTTCGCCAGGCATGGTGGCCGGAGGAAGAGGCAGCAACATGGGAGCCAGAAGGAGGGGATGCCATCTTTTTGCCCGGCATATTTCTGCCTTCCATTTTCTGGGTCTTGGCACACATATCACAGGGGAACGAACAGACCCAGGCCGAAGTGGGCACCGTAACCGAAGGCAAGCGGGCCTGTGACCGGTTTGGCGAAAGTCACCTTGAACGCAACACCGGGCTGGCTGCCACGGCGGCCTTCGCCGTGAAAACGGTCGGCCTGGAATTCCAGTGGACGCAGCCGCCGCGATCCGAGGGGGATGGTGTCCAGCGGTTCGACCTTGTCCGGCAAGGGTTGTCCGGCTTGCGCGAGCAGCCGCCGCAGGTCGTGCGCGGGCGAGCCGACGGGCCAGCCGTCGGCGTCGAGCTTGGGGCGACCATCTCGGTGCGTCTTGGGATGGCGTGTGGCGACGAAAGGCGTGAGCGAGCGCCAAATGCGGGCCGGACCAAACAGCGGGCAGTCGTCGAAGGTGCCGCCGTCCCCCAGCCCGAGCAGGACGAGTTGCAGGTCGTGCGCGCCGTGGCCCCAGACGCCGTGTTGCGTAAGGACTTCCAACGCGCGGCGAGCGGCGGCATCAAAACCCATCGGTGCAAACACGGTGACATGTGTGATGGCGTCGCGGGGCCCATTGGCTTCGCAGAAGACGAAGGCGTGTTGGTGGCCTTGCAGCGGCTGGCCGCCAGCGTTGCCGGTGAAGACCGGGTCTTGGTCCGAGAACCTGACGAGCGACTGATGGATGCGCTCCGCCACCGAGATGGCGCGGGTCACGCGCGGCAGCACGGCGCTCGACACGGCAAAGCGGGCCACCTTGGGGAGCTTGCTGGTGACACGGCGGGGCCGGCTGGGGGTGGGGTCGAAGCAGTTGGCCGGGCGGACGTAATCGACCAAGCGACTGCCTGGCGGGAGCGTCCAGCCAGCGGCCTGAAGGTTGCCAGTGTCGGCGTGAAGGGCTTCAAACAAATCGGCGGGCAAGGGTGCGTCGGCTGAAGGCTTGGCCTTCTTGCGTCTGCCCTTGGCGGCGGACTGCGGTTGCGCAGCAGCCTGTTTGGTGCTCCAGGCCTCGTAGTCCGAGGCGCTCAGTGGGCAGAGCAGGCGCACCAACTCGCAGCCGAGGGGAACAGCTTGGTCTGAGGGCAGCGGTTTGGTATTGGGTGTGAAATCTGACGCGCCACCCATGACCCGCGCTTCGATGAGGCTTTCGGCCCGCCCGAAATAGCCGAGCCGTTCGCAGAGCAACGCCAGTGCGCGACCGGCTTCCGGGGAGAGCGCAACGTCCCAAGCCATCCGGAGCGGGCCGCCGACGTGGATGAAGGTGTCGAAGACCTTGGTCGTTTTCTGGTTCTTGCCCTCGATGATGGGCATGTAATGGCGGGTGTGGCTCTGGCTGGCGGCGGGAAGGTGAAAAGAAGGCGCGGACGCGGCCAGGGCTTGGACAAGGGCGCGCAGGGCGGGTTCCGGCACGTCGGTCGTCGCTTTCAGATGCCAGGTGGCGACAAGTGCGCGCAGGAACCGCCAGGGCGATGGCGGCCACTCGACCGCGCCCTCGTTGACGTGACGCCCCCACGGCGTGGCGTGGAAGCGGCCCACCGGGAAGCGTAGTTCAACCAGAAGCATGGCTCAATCCTCGAACTTCACGGTGGTTTTCGGAGGCTGCGCGAAGAACGGCTTGGCCTTCTCGATCAGTCCGGGCAACGACATCTCCAATTCCTCGAAAGGGGGCAGAGTGAAGCCTGCCGGCCGCTTCACGGTCAATCCGTCGTCCAGTTCGAGGTCGCAGGCGGTGCGCAGGCGGAGGCCAAGGCGCAGGAAACGCTGAATCTTGAAGAACGCCAGCAACACCAGCAGCGGCTCGACGGCGGCATCCAGGCCGAAACCGCGAATCAGCGCAAGGTCGAGCGTGAAATAGGCGGTGATGTCGCCGCAGAACTCCTCGCGGTGGAAGGGCACGTTGCCGAAGCCCTTGGCGGTGTCGCCGCTGGGATTGAGGGCGTCGTTCTTCACGCCCCCGCTGGGGGCAACTGTGACGCTCTTGGCCTCAATGAAGGCCGTGAGCGCGCGCGGCAGGCGCATCCGGCCGCCGGCGATGTCGGATTTGGCGAGGAACACGCCGTGCATAAGGGAGTTCACGTCATACTTCAATAAGGCCTTGGCGAGCAACTTGAGGTTCACCGGCGCCAGGTCGCCAATGGCCAGTTCCGTCTTGAGCTTTTCGAGGAACGACTTGTCCTTGCCCTCGAGGATGTAAGGGCTGTTGAGCCGGTGGGCCTCGAGTACCGAGTTGGTAAGCGGCTGTCCGGTGCTGTCTGTTACGACCACGCACGGCAACCCGCGCAGCGGTGGTACCCAGTCGTTCGTGGCCGCGTCCCAGCAGACGGCTTCCAGTCGGTTGGCCATACTCTGGGCGGACTCGACGAGCAGCATGGGCGTGCCATCGGGCAGGCGGTATTGCGCAGCCCCCAGATCCGGGAACCCGGTGGGCTGGAAGCGCGTGCCGGCGACGGGTTTGAGTTTGGCCTCGAGCAGGAGGCGCGGTTCGTTCTTTAGGGCGTCGAGGTTCATGTGTTCGGTTAGTTGTCGGTTTGCGGTTTTAACACCAGTTCGCCCAGCCGGGTAAAGTCCCGGCGGGAAAGGGGGAACACCAGTGCGGCGGCAGCGCGGCGGGCGGCTTCTCCTGTGACAGCAACTTCGTTCAATGCCGGGTGCAGGCCGGAGCCGCGCAGGCGACGGACGGCGAGACGCGAGGCTTCTCGGCCGTGCCCGGCGGCGGCGTGGCGGTGAATCATCGGGACGGCCGGCACTGCAGGCCAGCCACCGCGCTCGTCCACGTGGGCGAAGGCCAGGCGGAGCAGGGCAAACAGGGCGGAAGGAATCTCGGAGACAGCCCTGACTTGCTGTCCACTGTATTGTGGATTTTCAATCCACAAGGCGGCCGCAGTAGCAGCAGCCTGCCGACTGGAAGCCAGCGATAGCGCCGATTGGGAATCTGCGCTACGGGCTTCGTTCGCCCATTCCAACATGCACAGTCCCCAAAGCAGGTCGCTCAGCCGGTCGTCGTCGGTGCGGCCTTCGAGGAACGCGACCACGTCCGTCAGCGGTGCGAAGCAGTGGGCGCGGTCCGGCAGTTCCGAGTGGCCGGTTTGCTCCGCCCGGACGAGACGGCGGGCGAAGACGCGATTGAGCACGTCGAGGAAATCGCCCTCGTGCCAGACGAGATCATTGGAGGGCGGGTCGTGCCACGCGAACCAGTGGCGGTCCCTGGCGACGCGAAGACTGACCGGCTCGAGATGGAGGCGCAGCGGAAGGGCTACCGGCCCGCCGTCGTTGTCTTTGTAGATTCCGCTGACGGACGCCAGAGCGGCGGCGAGGCGGAATTCCGCGCTGCCGTCGTCCGCCTCGTGCAGCCAGCGAGCGGACAAGCCGGCCAGCGGCGCGCATTTCTGGGCGGGCAGCTTTTCATTGCGGCCGGTGGACCAGGCGAGGCTGCGGGACAGGGCACATTCCGTCTGGCCGAGCGCGACGAGCACGGCCTGCACGCGCGCCGGGCTGCCTTCCTTGCACAGGTCGAGGATGCGGCTCTCGACGTGATTCACAGCGCGGCTGACGGCGGAAGGGACATTTTTGGCGCTCGGGCCGGCGGCGCGGCGGAGGCGATCCAGCCACGGGTCAACGTCGCTGAGCAAGTCGGCCCGGGCGTTGCGGCGGACTTTGAAGCGCCCCAAAGGCGTGGCTGAAGTAGAATCTCCTCGTCGAATCAGGAATCCGTAGCGAACGAACTCATCGAGCCCCCGGTCAGTTCCGTTGGCACAAACGGCCCGCGCGAAGTCAACGCCTGTCTTGGCGGCTGTGTCACGCACTTGGGCACGGCCTTCGCTCAGCACGGCCGACAACTCGGCTTTGCTTGTCGGGTGAGACCACAATGGCATCCAAAGCTCTTCGGTGCTAGACTGATCCGCCAACTCATCCTTGGCTGAGGAGCTGGCGTAGCCGGCGCCGGCTGCCCTGACCGCGAATGGATAGGACATTCCTGAAGAACCTGGGGCACCATGTCGTTTTGCCGCTGCTGCAGCGAAGAAGAGCGTGCCTTCAATGAGAAAGACAAAGTTCCAAGGATTGACCGAAAACTCACCTTTGAAGCCAGGGACCGTGTTGGGGCCGCCAGCGGAACCTGGCGTGTACTGACCAGCCAGCGCCTTGATGTGCGAACCCGGATGGTTGTCGCCGAACAGGGAAACCTGCAACCACCGAAGCGAGCGACCGCTTTCCGTATTCTCCTTGTTAAGCAACACTTCGTTGACGCGCTGCATGAAATTCGAGGAGAAGTCAGCGTTGCCATCATTGGCGCCGGAACCAAGCAATGTGGTGTAGTCGGGAAGTAGTCCAGTTTGCGACCGAGATCGACGGCTATCGGAGGTGAGAACCACAACGCAGTCAAGCCATTGGACTGCAGGATCCGGCCATCGATTGCGCAATTCGATGAGCAGGTCGTCTTTAGCGGCGTCGCCAGGAGCTGACCGCAGATTGTGAGCCGCGAGGATTTTCCGCGTCAATGCTATCGCTGACTGGTAAGGTCTGAGTCGGTGATCTCCCGCGGCAGCCAAGGCATCAACAACATGAGTGGCCTTGGTGGGCTCGTTCCGCTTCCCCGTCTTGAGCCGTTTGCCAGTCACTGGGTCTTTCTCTTTGAGTTTCTCCTCACGGAAATAGAATCCGCTCCCTCCATTCCAGGGCGCGAGGATGGGCGTGGGCTGGTAGTGGTGCAGGAAGAAGTCGAGTAAGCCGTCCCGGTCGAGGCGGCTGTGGAGGATGAACACGTCGCGGTCCCAGCAGCCAGTCGCGGCGGGGTCGCCGTGTTCGGCATCTTCGGCGACGAGGCGGAGGATGCCGAGGGCTTTGAGGTAGTGCGCGAGGGGGATGGGGGCGCAGCCGGGGAGGGGCAGTCGGTGGTGGCTCATGGCTTTTGCTCGAGTCGGTCCAGGATTTCACTGAACGCGGTTTGTTCCTCCGGTGTGGCGGTGCCGGCAACGATGTGGCCGGCCAGACTGTGCAGCGCCGCGGCCTGGTCGGGTGGCAAAGCGAGGTTGGCGATAACGCGGCGGATGATGGCGACGAAGGTGTTGCCATTAAAGTTACAGAACGGGGCGAGTTGGTGGCATCGGCGGCAAAGGTCGGTGGTTTCGGCCAAAGTCATTTCCAGGCGGTGGCGGGATTCCCAGAGCAGGCGGGTTGGTTCATAGCCGTCGCTGGTGGGCCGGTGGAGCGCGTCCTTGGGCAGGCAAAGCCGCCGGTTGGTCTCGACGATGACCGGCCAGGTGAAGGGCGCGAGCCAGGCGCGTTTCACGGCTGGTTGCCTTTCCGCTTCTTTGCATGGCTGATGTCCTCCACGGTCTTGCTCTCGTAGTGGCCCTTGCCGGTCTGCTTGTAGAGCGGCTCGGGGCGGAATTTGTCCTGGATGCTGAGTCCATCGGCGACCAGGTCGGCGACGAGCGCTTGCTCGGTCGGGGAGAGAGCCGAGGGGGTCTGGCAGGCCGTGGTGTCTTCGCGCAGTTCCATGCTTCCAGAAACACCGGCGCAGGAGAGTTGGTTCCCCGCACGGGGCGCAGCGGACGCCCGCGCGTCGGCGGCTCGGAGCAGGGTTTCGAGGAAGGCCAGCCGGAAGGGGCCGAAACGGGCGCGCAAGGCGATCATGCGCGCCAGCCAGGACGGGCCACGCTGCGCTTCACGCTCGGCGTCCCAGCCCATTTCCATGAGCGAGAGGTCGAGGGTGATGCCAGGGAAAACGACGCCTTCCATCTCGATCGGGCCAAGCGGGTCGCCCTCGAGGACGCCGCGCGCGAGGCGGGCGTCGGGGCGGTTCGGAGGGGGTTCCTCGCCGGGGAGCGATCGGAGGGAGAGCCGCACTTTGCCGTGATGGGCGGCGATGAGATAGGCGACGAGATCGCGCTCGGGGGCGTCGGGCGGGGCGGTTTGCAGCCAGGCCAGCGCCGAGGCGAGTTCGTGACGGAAGAAGCGGGCGTGCTCGGGCGGAGCATATCCGGAAGGACGGTTCTTCGACTTGGCATAGAGCGCGTCGGGGACATCGGGTTGGTGCGGCCCGCGACGGATGGCGTTCTGGAAAACTCTGTGCGCCTTGCCCACGTCGTGCCAGCGCGCGGCCGTGAGGAACGCGGCCGAACAATCGGGCGCGAGTTCGCAGGCCATTCGATCGGCTTCATCCACTACGGCGCGGGTATGGTCGCTCAAAGTGATCCAGGCACGGGCGAAGGTGGCGGGATCACCGGCGTAGCCACCGTCCCCGCTTGTCTTGGAGGGTGCGAGCGGTGCAACAGGCGTGTGAAGTCCGGCCGGGCCCAGCCAGCCGCGTTCGGCCGAATAGCCGCCGGCGCGGGCGTCGAGCATGTAGAGGGTGCCGGGGCGGACGCCGTGGGCCTGCTCCCAGCGTTCTTCAAGCGGGTTCCAAACCCAGGCCGTGCGCAGGACTTCGGCGGCGACTGTCTCTCTGGCATTGCGCAACTTCTCCAGGAAACTGTGAAAGGCCGGGACGGAGACGCGGCACAATTCGGCGGCGACGGGCTCGGGTTGGAGCGGGTGGTTGGGATTTGGGCCGCAGTCGCGCCAGAAGACCTGCGCGTCGGTATCGTCGCCATCGCGGATGAAGCGTGAGATGTCAAGGTCGTGTCCGGCGAGATCGGGGGTGGTGTCAAACAACTCGATCAGGTCTTTGCGGCGCAACACGGGACGAACAACCGGAGGCTCCGGCGGCGGCGCGACCTTCCTGAGTGTCGCGGGCCCGGCGTCGTGCAAGGACTGGAGAACGGAACGCGCGTCGTTCAGGTCGTGGGCGGTGTAAGGGAGGGCGAGGTCATCGGCGTCGTCCTTGGGGCGGAGGTCGATCCAGAAGAGCCGGGCTTCATCCCCCTTGAATTCGCCGCGCCGGTTGCAGCGGCCGAAGCGCTGGACAAGCGCGGGCCAGGGGGCGAGCTCAGTGATCAGCGTGCGCGCCGAGACATCCACGCCCGCCTCGACGGCCTGGGTGGCGATGACAATGCGGCTACCCGTTTCATGCAACACGACTTCGTGGCGCTTGCGGTCATGGGGGCGGAAGCGAGAGTGCATGAGCGCCGTCGCGGCCGTCGGCTGGAGCTTCTGGAGCTGTTCATGTGTTTCCTGGGCGCGGTCCACGCGGTTGACCACGACAAGCGTGAGGCTATTCCGTTGGTGCTGAGCGACGATGAAACGGGCAAGCTGCGACGCGTAGGTCTTCTTGGTGTCGGTGGCCAACGCAACGGAAGCTCGCACGAGCGGTTTACGGGCTTCAAACCGCTCCTTCACCGACGGGAGATTGAGATCGTCGTCATTGAGGGTCACACAAGGCCAGCCGTTTGCCGGGCGAGCGTGATCCACTGTGGCAAGGCGCGCGTCGTCAAGTGTGGCGCTCATCCACCAGGTCGGGCACAAGCCCACGGCAGGCATCGTTGCGTCGTGGCGGAAGGCGTCGAGTTGCGCGCTGGTCTCCAGGCCCACCCCCACGAGCTGCGTTTCGTCCATCACCCACAGGCAGTCGTTGTTCAGCAGCCCGAAGTGCATCGGCCAGCGATAGCGGCTCATGCCGTAGCCGCGATTGAGGGCGCGGCTCAGGAGCATGTCCTGCGTGCCAATGAGAATGGCGGGGCGCTCCGGGTGAATGTCCCAGTCGCGGCCTGTGTCCTCACCCCCCATCAGGATCACAGGCGAGTGCGCCGCGAGCCACTGGAGATCAGCAGATTTCGACCAGGCTTTTGCCAGGAACTTCAGCCATGTGGCCACATTGTCGCGAGTCTGCTCCACGAGCGACCGCATAGGCAGGCAATAGACAAGTCGCCGCGGCCAGGGGTGGCAAAGGTTGGAGGATTGAGGATTGAGGGCTGGCGTAACACGGTTCCAAAGCCAGGCCAGCACGACGGCGGCGGTTTTGCCCAGCCCGGTGGGGACGTGGATGATGCGCGAGTCACAGGCGGTGTGGTGGCTCAGCCACTGGTCCTCGGTTTCATTGGGCCTTCGTTGCCCGCAGGCCAGCCGGCATTGGTAGTCGAAGGGAGACTCGCTGGAGTTTCTGGCTGCCTTGAAAAAGTCGTCAAAGCTCATCGTTTGGTGGCCTTGTTGCTGAGCGGGCGTGGCACAAACAGCAAGTGGGCCGTAAAACAACCCCGCGTATGCCCCGGCACTTCTGTTGCACCGCTCCGATCAATGTGCATGACCATTGGTGTGTTCCGTCCTGCGCCGTTTGGCAACATGATTCTTAACGAACAGTCTTGTCTGGCGGATCTCCCTCCGAAGTCCGCGTTTTCCAGGTGGACAATCGAGCTGATCGATCCGACGACGTGACAGGCCAGCACGACGTCCGGCCGCCGGTGTTCGCTCAGTGCGCGGCCACTTCAGGCTTGTGTCCGGCGCGTGTTTTGGCACTCTGGATGGCGCGTCGCGCGTCCGGTTTGAACCGTGGGGCGGGGCGCCGACAACCTGGATTTATGACCTCACTGCAATCGTTGCTGGGCAAAGACGACCAATTCTTCGACCTGCTGGCCGCCAGCGCCGCGGAGGCCTGCGACAGCGTGCGCGCTCTTGGGCAGATGGTGGCGGCGCCAGCCGAGGTCCGGACGCTGGACGTGTTTGTGGCGTCGCGGCGCAAAGACAAGATCATCACCCACCAGATTGGCGATCTGCTTTGCACGACGGTGGTCACCAGCTTCGAGGGGGATGACATCGAGGCGATCGCCGAGGCCCTTTACAAGATCCCCAAAACGGCCGAGAAAGTCGCCGAACGCTTCCTGATCGCGCCCGCCCTTGCTCAGGGTCTCGACATTTCGCCGCAGATCGCGCTGCTCGAGCAGGCGACCGACATTGTTCTTGCCATGACGCGGCAGTTGAAGGGCGGGTTGAGCCTGGCGGCGGCGCGCGAACACAACGAGCGGCTGCAGCAGCTCGAAGGCGAGGCGGACAAGGTCATGGTGGACATGCTCCGGGTGATGTATGCCAGCACCATGGAGGGCAAACAGGTGGTTTTCGCCAAGGATCTCCTCGAGCTGCTGGAGGACGTCGCCGACCGCTGCCGGGATGCCGGCTTGCTCCTCATGCGCATCGTGATGAAAAGCGCGTGAGAGGGATTGCCGTCCGGGGCATCCCGCGATGAGGGCTGCGGCTGGGTTTTGAGCCGCCTTCCGGATGTTGCGCCGCCGCTCGACGAGAATGGCCGGCGTCTGTGCCGGCCCCCGCCCCGAGGCGGTCTGAGGCAAGTGTTTACTAGTCTTCGGCGGAGGATTGGTCCACTTGGCGTGCCAGGTCGAGCCGTTGGACGGCGTTGTCGACGAGAAACCACTGCAAGCCCGGCAGCAGCCGCGTCCCGAGGTCGTAACGCGCGCGCACGACGCGATTGAGCGTCTGGAGCAGCGACCACTTGAGCAAGCCGCGGTTCTCGCGCCGGAAGCGGCCGATCGCCTTGACCCTGGGCGGCCGATCCCATCCCAGCGCCGCAAAGGACTTGTGCCCGAGAAACAGCGCCTCGACGTCGTCGGCGCCGAAGACACCCAGCGAGTAGGCATAGGTGAGCAGCTGCAGCATCATCTTCGGCTGAAACTCGGGACGTGCGCGCAGGTATTCTGTCACCGCCGGATGCTGCCAGTCCAGAGAATCGATGTCCGCCACCACGCCTCGCAACAGGACCGCCTTGTCCGCCCACTCGCTCAGGTCCCAGGGAAGGACGAACCGCGGGGAGGCATTTGCCGCTCCCTCATGCTGTTCTGTGCTCGCCATCTTGCGGCCGAGGGTCCGCCGGGTGGCGTGTTGGCTGCAATGTCTTTTTTCGAGTGTGGCATTCATCACACCTGGAACGTGCACCCGGCTTGTGACAATCCCGTGACGTGCGGGTAGCATTCGCATGACAAAATCCCTGCGGGCCGCGGGCTCGGGTGGTTCTGGGCGCGGGCGGGCGGGCGGCCTTGGAGCAGTGGGTCCATGGGGCACGGGTTGGCCCCGGATCCACGGCAGCGGCCGCCGGTCGAACTCCGCCCCTTCAAGGGCGGGAGGCGCTGTCCAGGAATGCGTCCAGGTTGTCCATGGGGGTGCGCACGGGAATATCGCATCCTGACGACACGAGGAAGTTGTTGTGTCTGGCCGTGGCGGCGAGCAGGGTGCGGGTGGCCGTTTCGACCTCGTGGGGTGTGGCGTGGAGCAGTTGGCGGCTGGGGTCGAGGTTGCCGCCAATGAGGATCGCCGGCGGCACCTTGTCCAGCGCCGCCACCACGTCCATCGGCGGGCCGAAGTGCAACACCCGGGCGCCCGTTTCCAGGACTGCCGGCAGATGCACCAGCTTGGCCGCGCAATTGTGATACACCAGGGTGAACCCGTCGTCCTCCACGGCCGCCCGGATTTGGCGGATGCGGGGTGACGAACAGGCGGCCATGGACCGTGGCGACAGCAGGCCGGCCGCGGGTTCGGCCATGAGGAGGCCCGCGGCGCCCGCGGCCTTGAACGCCAGCGCGTAGGCTGTGAGAAACTCGCTGCACTTGTCCAGCAGCGCCTCCAGCAGCGGCGGGTCTTCCATGGTCAGTTCCAGCGACTCGCTCACCCCGTAGAGGCGTCCCGCCAGCGAAAACGGCCCGATCATTCCCCCCAGCACCAGCGGCTGTCCCGGCAGCCCCCCAAGCCGCCGCGCCACCTCCAGGTACAGCCCCGTCCGGCCAGCCCCCACCTCCGGCACACGCAAATCCCGGATGCTCTCCGCGCCGGTGACGCGCCGTCCCAGCACCGTCGGCGGTTCGTCGTCGCTCATCATGAGTTCGCCGCCGAACGCCTCCGCTTCGACGCTCAGGTCCATGCAGGTCTGCACGACGGGCAACCCGTAGCGCCGGTGCAGGGCCGCCTGCGCCTCAACTTGCGAGGCCGCATCGGTCACCAGGTCGCGCACCCGCTTCCCCACCAGGGTCGCCCCGGGGTAGGTCAACACTGGCAGCGCCAGGCGCGGGCGATGATTCGAGGCCAGTTCGATGAGTCGGCTCATAAACAATGCGCGCAAGCTGTAATGGCCGCCACCCCCAAGCACAAGCCCGGAATGGCAGAGATGCCCCCGGTGCCGCATCCGGGCAAAACGGCGCTGGGCGTCATGGGCCGGTCCTGTTCAGCCGCGGCAGCGGGGCGTCCGGCCACTGGCGACGGAGTCCTCGTCGATACCGCCGTGGCAAACCCGTTGGGCGCCGGACCCGGCTGGGGAGCTTTGCCGGGCCGGGTGGAGAGGGTGGGCCGGGGTGCCACTCACCGTTCGAGTGACGGCAGCGGCTCGACGCGCCGGACTTTCCATGAGCCCTCGGCCCGGTTGAGTTCGACTTTCAGCTCCTGGATCAGTTCGTCCGCGGCGCCGTCCCAGCGGGCCCGGGCGATGAACTGCGCGATGGCGCGGGACCGGCCCGGTTCGACGTCGATGCCAATGTCCACCAGCGTGACCTCGCCGGCCCGGGCGGCGGCGCGCAGGGCGGCCGCGGCTTCCCGGAGCTGGTCGCGGCCCCTGATGACATTGGCGCGCATGCCGGGCGTGTGAAGGAGGATTTCGACGTCGGCGGTGCAGCTGCCGACGAGGCGGTTCACCGCGCCGAGTTTCTCCAGGGGGCTTTCCCCGGCCTGAACCGATGCCGCGTCGGCGGCGTCCACCAGGAGACGGCGGATGACGGTTGCGTCCGGGGGGAACAGGACGCGATGGAGCCACCAGGCGCCCGCTCCCGCGAGCGCGGCCAGGATGAACATCGTGGTTCGCCTCAAAACAAGACCTTTCCCTTGAGTTCCGTCCGGTCCACCTTGCCGTATTCGGTGATGTCGCGGTTGTCGCCGATGACAAAATACTCGCCGGGTTTGAGCGCCGACTCCCGCTCCGTGGACGGCACTTGGTTGCCACGGGCGTAGGGTTCGGGAAGGGGTTGGCCGTTGATCCAGACCTTGCCGTCGAGAACCTGGACCCGTTCGCCGGGCAGGCCCACGACCCGCTTGAGCAGGATCATGCGACGCCCCTTGAGCTGGATGCCCACCACGTCCCCACGCTGCGGATTCCTGCTGCGGTAGGCCATGAGGTTGAGGACGCTGATGCGCCCGTTGCGCAGGGTGGGCTCCATGCTGCGCCCGGTCACCCTGACGGCGACAAACAGCCATTTCTGGACCAGAAGAATCGCCGCCACCACGACGATCAGGCGAATGAAGGTCCGACGGGGACGGCGCCCCACCAGGAGCCGCACCCACCAGGCTTTGCGAACAGCCCGCGAATCCGGGTGTGCAACATCCTCGTTCGGAGCCACCGGCTTCCCGCTTTCAGGACATTTGGCCATCATTCTCTCACCGACGCGGGAAGGTTGCCTGCGGGGCGGCGGTGTGTCGAAGGATAAATCCCGCCGCGCCTGTGTCCCGGCAACGTGCGGTCCCGTCCCGGGGCGGGAGGGTCGGCGCGCCAGCCGGATCTGCCCACAACCAGTTTGAAACGCTGCGGGTTCCGGCCGGACATCGATCCCGTCGATGGGCCGGTCAATTCTTTCGATTAACACCCTCGTCATGAGCCGCGTTACGGTGCCTCCATGAAAACAAGCCCAGCAGCTCGCAGGGTCGTCAGAGCCCGAAACATGATCCTAGGCCTCGCGTTTGTGTCGATGGCGGTCACGGCGTTCCCGCTGGGGCAATCGCTGGCGTCCCGCTTCGATGCAAACACCGTGTGCCAAGTCCAGACGCCACCCACCCCGCGCGTGGACCTTGCGTGTATCCCGGGGCGTTGACAACGGACACGCCTTGGTGGGTCGGGAGATTGTCGCTGGCGCCGCGTAGCCGCTTCCGCTGATTTTGTCCTCGACAAAGGCGTTTTGCCCCGCCTAGCATGCAGGGGTTTAAGAACAGCGAACTCCTATCAACTCCTCACTATGACCACTCGCGTTTCACACGTTGCCGGCTTGCTTTGTTTCGTGCTTTGTTGCGTCTCCGCCACGGTTCTGACAGGGCAGGGGCTGTTCATCGACTTCACCCGAACAGGCGGCCCTGTGGCCGCCGGCTATCAAGGCTACTTCGCCACCCATGAACAGCCGGCGACGTTCACCGCTCAATCCTATGCGGCCTTTGGCGTGACCGTTATCGTCGCCCCTGCCTGGAACGGCACGTTGCAGACGGGGCAGAATCCCCAAATGATCGACCGCAACAGCCAGGGGGATTTCTACCGTGATTGGATTGGGACCGACACGCGAGGGGCCAATGTCGCGAACGACCCGATGACCCTGACCCTCACAGGGCTGCCCGCCGGCGCCTTCGAATGGGTCTCGTATCACCACGATCCCAACGACCAGACCCAACCGTTCGATCTGACGATCACCGACGCCTCCGGAACCAGGGTGTTCACCGGCATTGACATCTCCAACGGCAGCCAGACGCCCACGACGGTCCACAAGGTTCTTTGGTCCGATGGAATCAACCCCATCACCCTGGTTTTCGATGGGACCGACGAAGCGTTCTTCGTTTTCAACGGGTTTGATATCCCCACCAACCTCGACACCGACGACGACGGGCTTCTTGACCCGTGGGAGATCGACTACTTCGGCAACCTGGTGGACCAGGACGGAGCCGGCGACCCGGACGGCGACGGTGCAACCAACAAGCAGGAGCAAACCGCGGGGACCGATCCCAACGATGATGACAGCGACAACGATACCCTGCTCGACGGCGCCGAACTGATGGCAGGGACCGATCCGGCAAACCCCGACACCGACGGCGACGGCCGGACCGACGGCGAGGAAGTGAATGGCCTGGTGCCATCCAACCCGTTGCTTCCTGATTCCGACGGCGATCTGATCGGCGATTTGGACGAGGTCAACAACGGATCGGATCCGTTGGATCCCATGGATTATCCGGTCGTGCCCCATCTGCAGATCGATTTCGCCGCCAGCCCGGAGGGTCCGCTGGAGTTGTTCTATCAGCCTTACTTGGCGCTGCATGAGGTCAATTCGCTCAACTCCGATCCCGTCGGCGGCGATCCGCTGGGCGTCGACCGCCTTGATGAGCCTTATGCGGCTTTTGGGACCCCCGTGAGGCTGTCGGTGTCTTACCCGAACCTCGATCGGGTCACCTACACCGAGGACCAGCTGAAAACGGTCAAACAGATGTATGACCGCGGCAGCGGCTGGGCGGCAGCTTACAGCGGCACCAAGTCCAACTTGGTCCGCACTTGGATCGGGACCGACGCTCGGACCGGCAGCAACGGCAACGGCCCCGACACGCCGACCACGCTTCGCCTGGCGATCGACGGCCTTCCTGCGGGGGATTATGTGCTGAGAACCTATCACCACGACGTGCAAAACCAGCACGGCACCTTCGGCATCCGCGTCACCGATGCGGATTCCACCGGTCAACTGCTCAGCGACAAATTCCGTCAAACCACCAGCAGTGGCTCGAACCTGGCCGATCCCGGTGCCGGCAACGGCCCCGAACGGCTGCGATCCACCGTCGTCCAAGTGATCCGTGCCAACGGCACCGATCCTGTCACGGTCGATTTCGAGAAAAAAGAAGCGGCTGGAAGCGCCGAGCAAAGCTTTTTTGTCATGAACGGCCTGGAAATTGATGCCGCCGTCGATTCCGACCAGGACGACATCGACGACGCGACGGAGATTGCCCTGTTCGGCAATTTGAGCCAGGACGGCACCACCGATTTCGACCATGACATGGTTTCGGACGGGTTGGAGATCCTGTTGAACCTGGACCCGGCCGACAGCGACACCGATGACGACGGCCTGAGCGACGCGGAGGAACTGGGCAGCAGCCCCGTTGCCGCCCGGACCATCACCATCACGTCTTTCAACCTGGACCGGCAGATCGGCGTCGTTTCCCTGAATTGGACTCCCGAAGTGGCCGTGGACTACGAAGTCCGGACAAGCATCGACGGACCACCGCTGCCCGTCATCGTATCCGGGGATACGCCCCCCGTGTCGTTCCCCATCCCGTCGGAGCTTGCCGGCATGCCCCAACTCTTTTTGCGGCTTGTCGGGCCGCCCGCCGGTGTCGGATCCAATCCGTTCCTGGGTGACACCGATGGCGACGGCGTGGGAGACGGCGAGGAGATCAACACCTATGCGTCCGATCCGCTGGACACCGACAGCGATGACGATGGATTCAGCGACGGACGCGAGGCTGCCGACGGTTCAAGTCTCGCTGACCCGGCAAGCGTGCCGGACCAGGACGGCGACGGATTTTCCAACGCCAGGGAAGTTGCCGGCGGGTCCGATCCGAATGATCCCGACAGCGTTCCGGTTCCGCCCGTTAACGCGCTGTTTGTTGACTTCAATTCGAACCAGGACGACGGAGGCGATTCGGCGACCGATCCGAACCCGGCGTTGTCCCAGGCAAATCACAATCAAACGGGCTATCAATCCTACCATGCCAATCACGAGGTCCATGCCGAGTTTGCCGCGGCGGCCTATGCGGCGTTTGGCACCAATGTCACCCTGCAGCCGTTCTGGCCCGATACCACCGACGCCCGGGTCGAGCAGTCCCTCGACCGCAATGACCAGGATGCCGCAGGAGTGGTTCTCGGGTCCAACGACGCCAATTGGCAAGGGGACCAGATTAACCTCATCACCGACTGGCTCGGCGTCGACACCCGGACCGGCAGCGGTGGCAACGGCGATTACGACGGCATCACAGGTAACCCCACCCGGATGAGCCTGAGGATCGCAGGACTGCCGGCGGGTGAGTATTCGTGGCGGTCCTACCACCACGATACCGAGAATGTGCATGGCGAGTTCCTGGTGGAAATCTCCACCGACGGCGGCGCGACATTCACCCAGGTCGTTGGACCGGGCCCGGCCGGGAGCTTCTCCATGACCGACTCGACTTCAGGTGGAACTCCCGCCTCGGCGGTGACCTATACTGGATTCCCCAGCACCGGATCCAGCGATCCCGCCGCGTTGCCCTCGACGGTCAACACGAGCTTCACGGCTGACGGGGTCCAGGACGTTGTGGTTCGGTTTACGCCGCTGCCCAACACCGCCGTTCACAAGCAACTTTGGGGCATCAACGGGTTCGAACTGGTGCTGCTCCCGCGCTGACTCCGGCACCCCCGGCTTCTGTTCCTCGTGGCCATCCGGCCGGCCGTGGCCGTGTCGCGGCTGGTTCCGGGAGTGTTGCGGCGCGTCTTGGGCGAGCGGCGAAATTGCTTGCCCGCCCGCTCCAGCAAGGCATAGTAAGTGCCCGTCGCTTCATGGGAATCCAGGTTCGGCACTGCGCCGATCTTGGCGAACAGAGGCGTTTGTTCGGTGGCGGGTTTGGCTGCGCTCCGGTGCTGATTTAAGATGCTTGGCAGTGGTATCGGAGAGTGTGGTGTGACGACTGGGACGGCAACTCGACGGTGAATTCCGATCTTTGGCTATCACACAAAAGTTTGACAGTCAATAACTTGTGCCAGAGTAGCTCAGGGGTAGAGCAGAGGACTCATAAGCCTTTGGTCGGGGGTTCAAATCCCTCCTCTGGCACCAGACAAAACCTCACAAAAACCTCATGAAATAAGGGCTATACGCATATTGCCCTTTCCTTTCTTCAATGACTGGCAATGACTATCAAACACCCCGAATGGCGTCAATTTGGGCAACCGTGGGCAACCGCTTGGGGGGCGTTGGACTGCATCCCAGTATCCTGCACCCCCTGACAACGACGCCCGCGTGATCAGGCCCCGGGTGCCGTGGCCTCCCTCGGCTAGAAGGCTGCCGGAACCGGTGCCGAAGGCGGACGCCACCCCAATCCCCATGGCTCCCCAAATGTCCTGTGCCCGGATCGCAGAAGCACACGTTGGCTGCCCAGCATCGCCACTACAAAACCATGGTCAGCGGCGCCCGGCGACCGGTCCGCTGAGCACGACCAGGCAAGTGCGTCCATAGAGCCGGCGCAGACTGGCTAACCGATGAGATGCGACTCGATCCAGACTTTGCGTCCCTGGTTCAGTTCGCGTTGCGATGCCAGCCAGGCGTCCGACTCTGAGGCGAAGACGCCAATCAGGTACTCGTTGCCGCCACCTGTCAGGGCGTTCGCCAGAAAGACGGCCTGCCCTTTGAGCGGTGGCTGAGGTGGTGCCGCCGGCGCGGTTTCGGGATCGGCGCTATCGTCAGTGTTCTTCTCCCGCTTGGGTGGGGCCGGACAAGTTCGCGGCTCTCCCTTGTTGGCCCTGGGCGCAATTGACCACCGGCAGGGCTGATCCTTGCAACACGACCGACCTGATCAGCGTGGCCCCGGCGAGAGGGGTATGTCGGGAGCAAACACGGCGGTGTCGGTGAACAGCGAAATTGTGGAGATTCCTAGGCCCTGGGGGCGAATGTCGGCGAACTGGTTTCCGATTGTGCTCGCCCGCCGGCGGCGCATGATCGGGTCATGACCAACGCTAAACCGCTCACGCAATTCTTGAGCGAAACTGCGACTTTCAAGATGCCACGCCCAAGTTGCGGGTTCCGCAGTGCGTTGGCGGTGCTCGTTGCCCTTGGTGTGGGCGCAATCCAAACAAGCTGTTCGAAGGCACCTGAAAATGCCGAACGAGCGGAGAAGCCAAAGCAAATCAAAGGGCAAGTATTTATTGTTCAGAACAATGCACAAACGGTCAAACTCGGAGCAGTGCAAGTGCGCGTATTGAAATCCTCGCCGGAACTGGAGCAAAGAATCGCCGCCCGCCATGATGAAGCCGCAACCAATCTGTTGGCTTTGAGAAGAACCAAGGAACAGCTGGCTTCACAATTGCGAGCCCTGAAACAAACGACTGAGAAGCACCGCTCCTCAACGGCGGAGGCCCTCCGGGCTATTCAGTTGTGCGATGAAAATCTCTACTACGCGAAAGAATACATCGGCGCCAAAACAAATCTGGTCGAGGGGAAGCTGGAGGCGCGAAAGTACATTCTGGAATATCCTGCATTGAAAAAGGAAAAGGAGGCGCTTCACGAAAGCCTCGCCGCCAAACTCGGAACTTTGGAGTCGGATCTTGCCAAGCTGAATCAAACACTTGACTCGATTGATACAGCAATAAACAGGTGGCAAGACCTGCAAACATACTTCGGACAACTGCCCTCCGGTGAGGTGGCATCTACGGTCACGGATTCGGAGGGTAGATTTGCTGTTGAGCTGCCCAGTAACGGTCGCTTTCTATTCTGCGCCCAATCGTCGCGCTTGGTCGTGACGGAGACTGAAAAGTATGGGTGGATTGTGCCACTCGAGACGACCAACGAAAGCGAGTTGATCTTGAGCAACCATAATTTGCTCGTTCCTACGCAAACCGGTCTGGCCCAGCCTGGGCTGTAGAAGTGGAAGCTCGATCAGGTTGCGTTGGCGAGCCTCCGGACTTCCAAGCAGCCCGACGAGTCGGAGGAATACGGGTGCAACCGCGTCCACAACGCGGCATTTGAGCAAGTCGAACAAGCCGCCGACGTCGGGACCATGATCCACGGCGCGCTCGAGTTGGCGATGGCCGGCGAGCCCTACGCCGATGATCTGCGGCCGTATGTTGAACCGGTGTTCGCCTGGAAGGAG
>JAFGQR010000160.1 GCA_016935555.1 Verrucomicrobiota bacterium | reverse complement strand
GCGTTGAGCGTTGAGCGTTGAGCGTTGAGCGTTGAGCGTTGAGCGTTGAGCGTTGAGCGTTGAGCGTTGAGCGTTGAGCGTTCGGCGTTCAAAATTCCATGGCTCTGACCATCAGCCATTTAACCCTCGAGTTTCTGGGGAGCCCCGGCCGCCGCCGGCTTCGCAACCCGGCGCACGACGGATGGAGAGCGCGGATTTGTGGCTGACAAAGACGGAGGGCGCCGGTTACATGGTCGCATGCACATCCGATGTCTCTCTGGCTTTCTGGTGGCTTCCATCCTGTGCGCCGCGCCGGGCGGAGCCGCGTCCGGCACCGAGACCGCGGCCAGGCCGCTCGTCACGCCGTATGCCCGCCGGGAGCCGCTGGCACTGCGGCAGGTCGTGGCACCCGCCGCCACCGTGCGGCAGTTCGAACGGCTCGAGCTGACCGTCGACGCGTCCGCCACGTTTGACAACCCGTTCGACCCAGCCGATGTCGCGCTGGACGCCGAGGTGCGCTGCCCCTCGGGCCGCCGCTATGTCATGCCCGGCTTCTTCCATCAGCACTTCCAGCGCGCCCGGCGCGACGGCAACGAGGTCCTCACACCCGAAGGCAAACCCGGCTGGCGGATCCGGCTCGCCTTCGCCGAGCGCGGAGAACATCACGTGGGCGTGACCCTTCGCGACCGGTCGGGAACCGCCACCGCCCCGCCGTACCGCGTCGCCGTCACCGCGTCCGACCATCCCGGCTTCGTCAGGATCAGTCCGCGGGACCGGCGCTACTTTGAATTCGACAGCGGGCGGCCGATGTTTCCGATCGGAGCCAACACATGCTGGGGCGGCGGGAAGGGCACCTATGATTACGACGCGTGGTTCCCGCGGTTCGGAGAGGCGGGCTGCAATTTCGGGCGGTTGTGGCTGTCGCCGCACTGGACGACGTTCGCGCTGGACCGGCCCGGGAAGGTCGAGGAGGGGCGGGGGCTTGGGCAGTGGGATCTGGCGAATGCGTGGCGGATTGATTACGTGCTGGCGTTGGCGGAGCGGCACGGGATTTGGCTGAAGCTCTGCATCGAGTCGTTCAACATCCTGCGCGAGAAGGCGCAATATTCGCAGTGGGAGAACACGCCGCACAACGCGCGGCACGGCGGCCCGCTGGGGCGCCCGGGCGAGTTCTTCACCAACGGCGAAATGGACCGGCTGTTCCGGGCCAAACTGCGGTATCTGGTGGCCCGTTATGCCGCGCACACGCACCTCTTCGCGTGGGAATTCTGGAACGAGGTGGACATCATCTCCGAATACAGGACAGGCCCTGTTCGGGACTGGCACCAGCGCATGGCCCGGGCGCTGCGAAGCATGGACCCTTGCGCGCATCTCATCACCACCAGCTTCGCCCATACGCCGGGCGATCCCGAAATCGACCGGCTCCCGGAAATGGACTATGTGCAGAGCCACCATTACGGAAGCGCCGACTTGGTGCAGACGATCGCCCGGACGCAGGCGGCCAAGGCGGCGTATGACAAGCCCCATTATTTCGGGGAGATTGGCGCCGACGCGGGCGGACCGCGGGGCAAGGACGATCCGGAGGGTTTGCAGGTCCACGACCCGCTGTGGGTGTCGGTGGTCACAGGCGGCAGCGGGGCGGCCCAGTCCTGGTGGTGGGACAACCTCATTCACCCGCTGAACCTCTACCCGCTGTTCACCCCCCTGCAGCGCGTCACCCGCGGCATCGACTGGCCTGCCGAGCATTTCCAGCCCGTCACGCCCACCGTCGCCTGGGCCACTCCGCCAGCCGCCGTCCCCCATCGCAACCTGCCGAGCAACCCGCCACCGCCCGTGGTGGCTTGGGCGCTGGTGGGTCGGAACCACGCGCTCGCCTGGGCGCGACCAGCCGGGCGGACTTGGCGCAACGTGTGTGACCGCAAGATGGCGGTTGCGCCGGTGGGAGCGACGGTGTTGCGTGTGCCGGGACTCGCCCCGGGGAATTGGAACGCGGAGGTGTGGGACACGTGGGGGGGAGGGATGGTTGCCCAGCTGCGGGTGAAGGTGGAAGCGTCCGGGGAAGCGATCGTTGGTTTGCCGGCGATGGCTCGCGACTACGCGGTGCGGCTGGGGCTGGGGCGGTAGATTCTTTGCGGACTTCCGGGGCAGCTTGCGCATATATATTAGGACGGCGTGGGACTTTGTTGGTAGTCCCTTGTCGTGCAGCAACTTACAAAATGTCCGGTATGTGATCCTGTCAGGCGTATGAAAAACCTGTGTGTGCGAACCTGTGGGCTGGGTGTTTTCTTATGGATAATCCTGGCGGCAAATGGATGGGGGGCAAGCGTTGAGCCGGACACGGGGTATGGGAGCGGTTTCGATACGCAACCTGTTGCGGCGGACTGGACGACAACCAGCGTCGACGGCAGTGCCAGCGATTCCTACGACATGGACCAGGACGTCAATGCCACGGTCGTCGCCACCGCCGTCACTGCCGCGCCAATGTCCGTCTCAGCCAGCCCTCCCGAGGCGGATGCGATGGCGACGTGGAGTTCCACCGGTTTTTACGTCCAAACCCGCCCAACCGGGGTGCGTTACACGGTGCTGATGGGCACGTTTCTCAATAACACCGGAACCAACGCCACCCAGATCCGGATCGCGTACGACCTGGTCATCGCCTCCGGGGGAATTAGCGAGGACGTGGGCACGCGCGCCTATTACAGTGTGAGCGGGCTGGCGGGCAGCTGGGTGAGCATCCCGGCGTTGAACAGCACCGCCTCCAGCGACGGCACGACGCCGATGAGCGCGACGGTCTCACTCGAGTGGACCAACACGGCGACGCTGTATGTGGCGTGGCTGGACGACAACGCCTCGGGCATGGGCACGGACTCCGCCAACCAGATCGACAACTTCTCCTTGCAGGTCACGGCCGGCCTGCCCGTGTCCACCGCCTTGCTTTGCACCGTCACTGCCCCCGCCCCCGACGCCATCCTCGTGTCCACCGACACGGTCACCCTCCGGGCCGGCGTGATCCGCGGTTCCCCCCCTTATGCGGTCCAGTTCTTCACCAACAGCGGCGCGGGCAGCCTCGCGTTCGAACTGGCGGGATCAAGCGCGACGGAGCCGTTCGAGGTGAGCCTGGGTTCGCTGGCGGCGGGCACCTACAACGTCTATGCGGTCGCCACGGACAGTGCCGCCGAAGCCGAGACCTCCGTCTCGCCAACCAACACCTTCCAGGTGCTCGACCCCATCACCCTCACGCTGGTCGCCCCCGCCCAAGACGCCATGTTCGATCATCTCACCCGCGTTGCAGGCACGGTGACGGTCACCGGCGGCACGCCGCCGTATGCGGTTCAGTTCTTCCTGGATGACACGCCCAGCGGCGATCCGTTGACGGCGGAGCCGTATGCCCACGACTTCGGCCTCCTGTTCGTGGGCGACCACACCGTCAGCGCGCGCGTTACCGACGCCCGCGACTGGGTGAGCAATTCCCCGGTGCACACCATCCATATCAGCGGGCCGGTGGCGGCCATTCTCAGCCCCGCCGACGGCACGACCTACAACTACGGGCAGGAGGTGATCCTTTCCGCAATTCTGGGCGGCGGCACGCCTCCCTACACCGCGCAATTCTACGCCAACGACACCCTCGTCGGCACGGTCGACGCGGCGCCTTACGCGACCAACCTCGGCATCCTGGCGGAAGGCAGCTACCTCTGTTACCTGCGGGCAATCGACAGCACGGTGCCCGCCCCGGGTGAGTTCTTTTCCAGCACGAACGTGGTCACCATTGCGCCCAACCCGCTGGCGGCCACCCTGACCAGCCCCGTCAACAACCAGAACGTGCCCACCAATGTCGGCATCGCCATGAGCGTGACGGCCACGGTGGCGACGCCGTTGTCCGTGGCCGGCGTCGAGTTCTTCGTGGACGACCTGTCGCTGGGCGTGGACAGCGAGGCACCGTTCGCATTCCGCACGACGAGCGTCAGCATGGGCAGCCACACGGTGTATGCGGTGGCGACGGACACCCTGGGCCGGCAGGTGGCGACGGTGACCAACACGGTCAACGGGGTGTACGATCCCCTGGCCAACGACATGTTTGCCAACCGCATCGTGCTGGCCGGACCCGTGGCGGACACCACGGCATCGAATGTGGGCGCCACCACGGAGGGCGGCGAGCCCACGTCCAGCGGCTGGTTCACCGCATGGGGCGCAACGCTGTGGTGGACGTGGACCGCCCCGGCGTCGGGCACGGTTCGGATCGACACGGTGGGAAGCAGTTTCAACACGTCGCTGGGGGTCTACCGCGGGACCAGCGTGAATGCGCTCACGCAGGTGGCATTCAACGACAACGCCCCGGGGATGAGCGACGTCAGCCTGGTAACCTTCACGGCCACCGAAGGCACCGACTACCAGATCCAAGTGGGCGGCATGCGCCGCTATGGGCCGGGCGGGGGCACGATGGCGAGCGGCTCGATCCAGCTCAACCTGATCATGCCGCCGACCGTCGCGATCACGGAACCCGCGGGGGGCGCCGTGTACACAGCCGGCAGCAACTTCGTCATCAGCGCCACCGCCAGTTCGCCCCACGGGCCCATCGCCCAAGTGGATTTCTACGCGGGAAGCGAGTTCCTGGGCACGGCGACGGCCGAGCCCTACAGCGTCGCCGCCGTCGGCGTGCTGCCCGGCACGAACCGCCTGACGGCGGTGGCCACCGACGCCATCGGGCTGGTGGGCACCTCGGCCGTGGTGACCGTGACGGTCTTGAACGCGGGCTTGACCGTGGTGTCGCCGGCCGACGGCGCGACCTACACCAGCTCCAATCCCATCACAATACGGGCCGTCGCCTGGCAGACCGCCGGCACAGTCACCAACGTGGAATTCCTCGTGGACGGCGAGGCCGTCGGCCAGGACACCAATGCGCCCTTCAGCACGGTGTGGGCCTCGCCGACGCCCGGCCTGCACCGCCTGACGGCAAGCGGCACGGATGACGCCGGCAACGGTTACCTCTCGACCATTTGCTGGATCGCCGTCGCCGAGCCGGTCGTGGCCTCAGGCTCGGTGTGGAACTACCTGGATGACGGCAGCGACCAGGGAACGGCCTGGCAGGCGCCGGACTTTGACGACAGCGCGTGGAAAAGCGGCCCGGCCGAGCTGGGATACGGGGACGGCGATGAGGCGACGGTGGTGGGCTACGGGCCGGACGAGAACAACAAGTATCCGACCACGTATTTCAGGCATGCCTTTGTCGTGCCCAACCCGGCGACCCTGAACACCATCACGCTCGCGGTCGAGCGCGACGATGGAGCGGTGGTTTACCTCAATGGCCGGGAAGTGCTGCGGAGCACCACGCTTCCAGCCGCGCCCGCGGTGATCACCTACACCAATTTCGCCACCGGCGGCGGTTTCGGCTCGGAAGACACGACGGACACCGTGACGCTCAGCGCGACGAACCTCGTGGAAGGCGTGAACGTGCTGGCGGTCGAGATCCACCAGGAATCGGGAAGCAGCTCGGACATCAGCTTCAATCTCTCGCTGTCGAGCATGCCCGAGATCATCCGCAACCAACTGCCCGTGCCCACCTTCCTGCACGTGGCCAACAACGACTTCTTCTTCGCCCCGGCGCGCATTGTTCTGGACGCCGAGGCGTTCGATCCCGACGGTTACGTCACCAACCTCGCCATCTACGCCGGCACGAACAAGGTGGCCGAGACGACCGGCGACCCCTGCGCTTACGAGGTCAACGATGTGGCCCCGGGCATCTACTCGTTCACAGCCGTGGCGCTGGACAACGGCGGCGTCCGGGGCTCGAAGACGGTGCTCCTGACGGTATACGAGCGCCTGCACAAGTGGGTGGCCTATAACGATCACTACGCCGGCGCCAACACCCATCCCAACGCCTCCGCCTGGAACGCCTTCGGCACCACCGACGGCGCCCCCGGAGACGAAGGCCCGCTGCGAAGCATCGCCACGGGCGCCCCCTTGCCGGTCTTCCTGAATGTGTTCGCCCTGGGCGCCCTGGGCGACAGCGCATCCGGCGCGCCGCCGGCCGGCACCCCCGCCTACGACACCTTCAACGGCTATGTCGATTTCGGCGCCGGCGACGCCAACCACGCCATCGTGCTGAGCCGCGACTCGCTCGTGTTCCACTTCTTTACCGGCCTGGACCCGACGCGCCGCTACAGCCTGCGGGCCACGGCCGTCGGCGGCGTGCCGGAATTCCGCAACCGCTGGACCCAGTTCGCCCTCGTCAGCGCCGGGGAGGCGACGGCGGCGCACACGGCCGGCGTGCTGACCTGCGTCGAGGCGCCGGAGGCCCTCGGACCCGACGAAGCCGCCATGAACACCGGGGATAATCTCTCGGGCGACATGGTGGGGTGGGATGACATTGCGCCCGGTGCGGACGGGTCGTTCACGCTGGTGTCCACCCTCTACCTGGGGCCGGCACCGGGCAACATCCCGGCGGGCCCCTACGCCTATGCGCCCGTGGCGGTGCGGCTCGAGGAAACCGGCACGCGCCCCTACGTGGTGCTCACGCAGCCGACGATGGTCGATTACTACGGGTGGACCGACCTGCCCATCGCCGCCACGGCAAGCGCCGTCGAAGGGGTCACCAACGTGTGGTTCCTGGCCAACGGGAAACCGATCGGTGCCGACGCGACCCGCCCCTACAGCATGGTGTGGAGCAACGCCGACTTCGGCTACACCGACATCGCCGCGGTGGCCGTCGACAGCGTGGGCGCGCGCGCCACGTCGGCCGTCGTCAATGTCTTTATCGTGCCTCCGCCGGACAACACCGAGGCGCCCGTGATCGCCCTGGTCAGCCCGCCCGACGGGGCCCTGTTGGACACCCTGACCGAGGTCGCGGTCACCTTCAGCGAGGACGTCTACGGCGTGGATCCGGGCGACCTGCTCCTGAACGGGACGCCGGCAACCGCAGTCAGCGGCACCGGATCGAACTACGTGTTCGCCGTCGCCCAGCCGCCCGTGGGCAACGTGCGGATCTCCTGGGCGCCGTCCCACGGCATCACCGACCGGGGCTATCCCGCCTCGCTGCTGTTCGATGCCAGCGGCCCCGGGGCGCGCTGGTACTACACCATGGCCGACCGAATCGCCCCCGTGGTCATCGCCCTGGATCCGCCCGTCGCGGCCGGCGTCACAAACCTCAACCAAATCACCGTGACCTTCAGCGAACCCGTCGACGGCGTCAACGCCTCCGACCTCATCGTCCGCGGCGCGGCGGCCACGGGACTGTCGGGTTCGGGCGCGATCTACACGTTCACCTTCCCGAGCGCGCCCTACGGGCCGGTCGTGGTCCGGTGGGCCACTGCGCCCGGCATCACGGACCGGGCGACGGTGCCCAATGCGTTTGTGCCGAGCGGCGGCTGGAACTACGTCGTGAACGCCGGCGTCGTGCTGGTGCCCACCAACGCCGCATGGCGCGCCTTCAAGGGCACCGAGGAGGCGTCCGCCCCGCTGAACGCATGGCGGGAGACGGAGTATGACGATGCGCATTGGGCGACGGTGTCGACGCCGGTGTTTTACGGGGATCCGTATGATTATCTGGAGAATCCCGGGACACTGCTGCCGGACATGGAGGGCGGGTATGCGTGCGTGTTTCTGCGGAAATCCTTCACCCTGGACCGTGCCGCCTACGTGACCAACATGACGCTGCGGGCGCAAAGCGACGACGGGTTCATCGCGTGGATCAACGGTGTCGAAGTCTGCCGTGTCAACGTGCCCCTTGGCGAACCCAGCTGCGAGTTCGCCGCCCTCGTCGAATACTCCGAAACCGCCTCGGGGGTGGCGGCGGTGAACTACGCCCTGCCGGATCCCTACGGCTACGTGCGGGAGGGTCTGAATGTGCTGGCCGTCCAGGCCTTCAACGTGGCGGCCACCAATGACGATTTCGTGTTCGAGACCCAGTTGACCACCTACCGCTACAACCCGGCCATGGTCGGCCCCGGCATCATCCGCGTCGCCCCGCCCGCCGGGAGCATCTTCGAGCTGACCAACATCACCGTCCTGTTCAATGAACCCGTCAGCGGCGTCGACCCCGAGGACCTCCTCGTCAACGGCGTGCCCGCCGTGGCCGTCAGCGGCGGCACCAGCAATGACCTCTACACCTTCACCGTCGCCCAGCCCGCCTATGGCGCCGTGGCCATCACCTGGGCCGCCACCCACGGGATTGCGGATTTCGACGCGACTCCGCGCGCCTTCAACGTCGGCGCCGCGAATTCGAAGTGGCAATACGTGCTGCTCAACCCGCGGGCGCCCGTGATCGTCAGCCAGGATCCCGTCGCCGGCGCCATGGTCAACCAGCTCGACCGGATCGGGGTGGTGTTCAGCGAACCCGTGGTGGGCCTGACCCCCGACGACCTGCTGGTCAACGGCGTCGCCGCCACCGGCCTGAGCCTCGAAGGCACCACCTACACGTTCTCCTTTCCCCAGCCCCCCTACGGCAACATCGCCATCACCTGGTCCCCCACCCATAATATCACCGACACCGAAAACCCGCCCGTGGCCTTCAACCTCGCCGCGCCGGGCTCCACCTGGAGCTACACCCTCATCGATCGCACGCCGCCAGCCTTGGCGGAAGTCGTTCCAGACGCGGCCCTGACCGCCACGAACCTGACGATGATCACGATCACCTTCACCGAGGCCGTCGTGGGAGTGGATGAAACCGACCTGCTTGTCAACGGCGTGCCCGCCGCGGCGGTCAGCGGCAGTGGCACCACGTACACCTTCACGTTCCCACAACCCAACGCCAGCGCCGCCGCCATCACCTGGACCGCCGGCCACGGCATCGCCGACACCGCGTTTCCCGCCAACGCCTTCGACGCGGCCGCGCCGGAGGCCTCCTGGACGTATGCCACCCTCGACAACGTGCCGCCCTCGCTCGCCGCCGTCTCGCCCCCGGCCGGCACCACCGTCCGCTCGCTGACACGCGTCAACCTCACCTTCGACGAGCCCGTCGCGGGGCTGGAGGCAGGCGACCTGCTCCTCAATGGCGTCCCGGCCAGCGGGGTGTCCGGCGCCGACGCCGGACCCTATGCGTTCCTCGTCGAGCAGCCTGGGACGGGCGAGGTCCAAGTCGCCTTGAGCGGCGAATTCACCGACGTGTGTTCGCCCCCCAACGTGTTCCCGGGAGCCACGTGGACCTACCTGCTCGACACCAACCTCCCGCCCCCAACCCTGGTGCGCCCGCCGTATCTGCAAGTCGGCACGCCCACCAGCATGATCGTGCGCTGGCGCACCGAAACCGCCTGCGACTCCCAGGTGCGCTACGGATTGGCGCCGGACGACCTGAGCCTCACCGCCGAGGACGTCGCCTTGACCACGGAGCATGAGGTCGCCCTCACCAACCTCACCCCCTACACGCGCTACTACTACTCGGTGGGCACCATCGGCGTCACCATCGTGGGCGGCGCGGATTACCATTTCCGCACCCACCCGACCAACGCCGTCCCCACGCGCCTCTTCTTCGTGAGCGATTTTGGTTTCGCCAACACCACCGAGGCGAGCGTGCGCGATGCGTATCTGGCCTACGCCGCAGCCACAAAACCCGCAGACGTGTTCCTGACCGGGGGCGACAACGACCAAGTCGCGGGGCAGGATGACAGTTACACCGCCACCGTCTTCGGCTCGACATACGGCTACGCCGCCATGTTCCGCAACCTGCCGGTATTCCCCACCATCGGCAACCACGACTACATGAACGCGCGGGGCGCGGCCTATTATGCCAGCTTCACGCTGCCGATGCGTGGCGAGGCGGGAGGCCTGCCTAGCGGCACGGAGCAGTATTATTCGTTCAACTACGGCGACATCCATTTCATCTGCCTGGATTCGATCGACGGCAGCTGCTCCAGTTCGAGCGAGACGCCGATGATCGAGTGGCTGCGACAGGACTTGGCGCTGGCCAGTCAGATGTGGACCATCGCCTACTGGCACGGCCCGCCGTACTCGAAAGGCTCGCACGATTCCGACTCCACCACTGACACGCTGGCGTGGATGGTGCAGATGCGCGAGCATGTGTTGCCGGTGCTCGAAGCCAACGGGGTGGATCTGGTGCTGACCGGCCACTCGCACGTCTACGAGCGCACCTGGCTGTTGTACGGCCACTACGGCTTCTCCTCCACGTTCAACGCCACCAACAAGATCGATGCCGGCGACGGCAAGCTCGACGGCAACGGCGCCTACCGCCAGGCGCCCGGACGCATCGGCACCGTCTACGTCACCGCCGGCGTGGGCGGCCAGCCGCGCAACTCCTTCAACATCCAGCACCCGGCCCACCTGCTCAAAAAGACCGGCATCCCCGGCTCGCTGATCATCGACATCAACGGCGGCCAGCTCGACTTCAAATACCTCAACAACAACGGCGTCACCGAGGATTACTTCACCCTGCTCAAGTCGTCGCCGTCGTCGGGTCCGATGCTCTTCATCACCCAGCACAACGAGAATTGCATCGTCTCCTGGTCCGCCACCACCGACGAATACGATCTGAAACACACCGGGAGCCTGTCGCCCGCCGCCTCCTGGCAGAGCATCACCAACGTGGTCTCCTTCGGCGGCACCAACCAGATGTTCCAGTTCGTCCCGTCTGCCAGCAGCCCCGCCGGGTTCTTCCGGCTGGAAAAGCGCTGATCCCGCGATGGCCCTCCAACGTTGGATCACGCTTGCGGTGGCCGCTGTCGCGGTGTGCGCCCGTCCCCACGCCCGCGCCCACACGCCCAGCGAGACGTTCCTGACCGTGGCCGTCACCGCCACGAATGTGACAGGCTACTGGGACGTCGCCGTCAGCGACTTGCAGCAGGCGCTGCCCCTGTCCGCAGAACGCTGGGCCGCGCTCCCCCCGGAACAACAGGAGTCCTGGACGGACGGGTTCGCCTCCGACATCCTCCACCGGCTGGGGTTGACCGCCGACGGACGCTCCCTGGCGATCCGTCTCAAGGATGTCGAACCCGTGCGCCTCGCCGCCGGCGATTATAAACGCCTCACCTGGGCGGCTCCCCTTGAGTCGCCCGCCATCCGCCTCCTGGAAATCAACGGCCGCGCCCTGCTGGGCGTCGATACCAATCTGCACGGGCGCCTGCGCGTCGAGCACGTCGGCCGCACCCAGGTCGCGGCATTCGACGCAAGCCAGCCGGTTTGGCGCTGCCAGCTCGCGGAACCCGCCTCGCGTGGCGCCCAGGCCTGGACCTTTATCCGCGAGGGCGTCGGCCACATCTGGCAGGGCCCCGACCACATCCTGTTTCTCCTGGCGCTGCTGCTGCCCGCAGTCTTCCGCCGCGCCGACGGCCGGTGGGTGTGCGAGCCTGCGTTTCGCCCGGTGGCGTGGCGCACGCTGCAGATTGTGACGGCCTTTACGCTGGCGCATTCGGTCACCTTGAGCCTGGCGGTGTTGGACGTGATGCGGATCTCGCCCCGCATCGTCGAGCCGCTGATCGCCGCCTCCGTCATTGCCGCCGCCTGCAACAACCTCCGGCCCTGGTACGGCCAGCGGGGCTGGATGGTCGCCGTCGCGTTCGGGCTCGTCCACGGGTTTGGGCTGGCGGGTGGCCTGCTCGAATTCGGTCTGGCGGGCGAAGCGCTGGCCGTGGCGCTTGCGGGCTACAACCTGGGCGTCGAACTGGGCCAGCTGGCGATCGTCGCGGTGTTTCTGCCGTTGGCCTATCTCATGGCCGGCTCCTGGGCTTATCGCACGGTGGCCTTCAAGTTCGGTTCCACCGGCGTGGTCCTCGTTGCCGGCATCTGGATGGCCGAACGCCTCTTCGACTTCAAAGTTCTGCCCTTTTGAAAATCCTCCCTCACTCACTCAATCGATCGGAAGCCCCGACAGGATCTCGCGACACCGCGCGTCTGGCTCGGCGTGTCGGCGCCGTGTGGTGCGCGGCGTTGCTGGCTGCCGGAGCCTGCGTCGCGCCAGCCCCGCGCGCCGCGGCGCACGGCGAGCTGGACGACCTGATCCGCGACGCCACCACACAAATTGCGCAGTCCCCTCGCAATCCGCAGCTTTACTGGCTGCGCGCGGAACTGCACCGGTCCCACTGCGATTGGGATGCGGCCCAAGCCGACCTGGAACGGGCCCAAACGCTGAGCAACCGCTGGCATTTCCTCCACTTCGCGCGCGCCCGGCTGTTCCTGGACGCCCAATGGTTCCAAAGCGCCAAGGTGGCTGCCGACCGCTTCCTGGCGATTCAACCCGGCCACGCCGAAGCGCTCATGACGCGCGCCCGCGCCCAGGTCAGGCTCGGCGAAGGCGTCGCCGCAGCCCGCGATTACAGCGAAGCCATTCGCGTCAGCGCCCCGCCCACGCCGGAACTCTACCTCGAACGCGCGCAGGCCCTGGCCGCCGAAGGCGGCCCCCACCTTGCCGAAGCGCTGCGGGGTCTCGAGGAGGGCCTCGCCGAACTCGGGCCCCTGGTAACCTTGCAGCTGGCCGCCATCGAGATCGAGATCCAGCAGAACCATGTCGACGCCGCGCTGGCCCGGATCGACAAGCTGATGGCACATTACCCCCGCAAGGAAACCTGGCTCGCCCGTCGGGGAGACATCCTGCGCCAGGCGGGGCGGACCCGGGAGGCCGCCGAGGCTTTTCAAGCCGCCCTGCAGGCGATGGAAACCCTGCCCGCCACACGCCGCGCCGTGCCCGCCATGGTGGATCTCGAGAAACGCATTCGCTCCTCGCTCGCCAGCCTGCCCGTGCCCGCATCCTCCCCCGGTCCCGGCCCCAAGCCCTAGCCCGATTTCCACCGTCCGTAACCCTGTGTTGGTCTGCAACGTCTGAATCCGCCAGTATCACTATGAAGTTCATGCGTCCCGTCCTCGCCCTCGCCGCAACCGCCTCGCTGGCCCCATTGCTTTCCACCCCAGCCCCGGCACAGCCTGTGAACGACCACTTCGCCAACGGCATCGTTCTGTCCGGCGCGTCGGCCAGCGCCTCCGGATCCAATGTCGGGGCCACCACCGAGAGCGGCGAGCCGCTG
Source organism: Verrucomicrobiota bacterium (assembly GCA_016935555.1). Lineage (GTDB taxonomy): Bacteria > Verrucomicrobiota > Verrucomicrobiia > Limisphaerales > JAFGQR01 > JAFGQR01. The sequence goes on along the minus strand of JAFGQR010000160.1, from coordinate 59,861 downwards.
ACCGCGGGGTGGTTTCGGGACCGGGGCGCGACGGTGTGGTATCGCTGGACGGCTCCGGCCACCGGCACGGCGCGGTTTGACACGTTCGGCAGCGGATTCAACACCTACCTGGGCGTGTTCACCGGCACCGCGGTCGCCGCCCTGACCCAGGTGGCCATCAACGACAACGCACCAGGCTACACCGACGTCAGCCTCATCACCGCCACGGTCCAGTCCGGCATCACCTACCAGATCCAACTCGCCGGCGCCCGCCGCTCCGGGAGCGGTGTCGCCACCGGCAGTTTCCAGTTCCATGTCGGCATGCCGCCCACCGTGACCCTCACGTCGCCCGCCGACGGCGCCGTCTTCCTCGCCGGCAGCAACCTCACCGTCACCGCCTCCGCCAGTTCGCCCAACGGCGCCGTCACCCGCGTCGACTTTTACCACGGCGCCGCCCTGTTCGGCAGCGCCACAGCCGCGCCCTACAGCGCCCTTCTCAGCAGCCCGCCCGTGGGATCCAACTCCCTCTACGCCGTCGTGACCGATGTGACCAGCCAAGTCGCCACCTCCGCCCTCGTGAGCGTGCTGGTGGCCAACCTGGGGGTGACCCTCACCGCGCCGGGGCAAGGCGCCCTCTTCGCCACCACCAACCCCATCACGGTCGCCGCCGTGGGCCTGCTGCCCTCAGGCTCCATCACCCGCGTCGAGTTCTTCGTCGACGAATTGAAATTCGGCGAGGACACCACCGCTCCCTTCAGCGCCGTGTGGAGCGACGTCACAGGCGGAGCCCACCGGTTTACGGCCACCGGCCACGACGCCGCCGGGAACCGCTACGAGGCCGCGCCGGTCAATATCGCGGTGGAGCGAACCCTGGTGGCCCGGGGATCCGTGTGGAAATACCTGGACGACGGCACCGACCAGGGCGCCGCCTGGACCGCCGTGGACTTCGACGACACCGCCTGGGCGTCGGGTCTGGCGGAGCTGGGGTATGGAGACGGGGACGAGGCGACAACGGTGAGCTACGGGCTGGACCCCCAGAACGTGTATGTGACGACCTATTTCCGGCAGCGCTTTCAGGTGGAGAATGCCGTCCAATACGCCAGCGTCCTGCTCAACGTGAAGCGCGACGACGGCGCGGTGGTTTACCTCAACGGCACGGAGGCGGCGCGCTTCAACATGAACCCCGGACCCGTGACTTCGACGACGCTGGCCATCAATGCGAGTGACGACGGCGACGATTTCTACCCGGCCACCGTTCCCGCCACCCTGCTGGTCGAGGGCACCAACGTGGTCGCCGTCGAGATCCACCAGACAACTGTCACCAGCTCGGACATCAGCTTCAACATGGACCTGTCCGGCGTGCCGGTGGTCATCACCAATGAACCGCCACAGGTCGCCCTGACCGCGCCCGCCCCGGGAGCCAGCTTCCTGGCCGGCCCCGTCACCCTCAGCGCAACAGCCTCGGACGCGGACGGCACGGTGGCGCGGGTGGAGTTTTACGCCGACCAGGTCAAGGTGGGCGAAGCGGCGGCGGAGCCATACACGGTCCAGTGGACTCCCCCGGCGCCGGGCCGCCACGTGGTGTATGCGATGGCGGTGGACGACGTGGGCGGCAGGCGGGTCTCGGCGTCGGTGGCGATCACGGTCTACGACGCGGTCGGGACGCCGTTTGTGGCTCTGACAAGCCCGCCGGACGGTCTCAGCGGCCAGGGGCCCACCAACCTGCTGGTCGCCGCCACCGCCACCGCCTATTACGGCGTCGCCCACGTGCAGTTCCTCGCCAACGGCACCCTCATCGGGACGGATGACACCGCCCCGTATGAGTTCGTCTGGAGCGCCTTCTTCGGCACCAGCGCGGTCGCCGCGGTCGCCTTCGACGTCCATGGCGTCAGCGCCACGTCCGCAGTCGCCACCATCCATCTCACCATCCCCCCCACCAACACCGTCGCGCCCCGCATGGTGTTTCGCGCCCCGCTGCCCGGGGCCACCATCGGCGTCCTCACCAACATCCGCGTGTCGTTCAGCGAGCGGGTCATTAACGTGGACGCCGCCGACCTGCTGGTCAACGAGATCCCGGCGACCAACGTCTGGGGCGACGGGCTGACGGTCTACAACTTCGCGGTCAACCAGCCGCCGGACGGCGCCGTCACGGTGCGCTGGGTGGATGCGCATGGCATCACGGACGTCGGGTATCCCGAGAACCTTCCCTTCGATCACACCGTCGCCGGCAGCTGGTCCTACATCCTCACCGATCGCACGCCGCCCTATGTTCTCGCCAAGAATCCCCCCGACGCCGCCACCGTGACCCGGCTCAACCAGGTGACGGTGACCTTCACAGAGCCGGTCACCGGGGTCGACGCGACGGATTTCCTCGTCAACGGGGTGCCAGCCTTTGGCGTGAACGGCAGCGGCGCCACGTACACGTTCAGCTTCTCACAGCCCTCCGCCGAATATGTCAGCATCGGATGGGCCCCCTCGCCGGGCATCCTCGACCAGGCGCCCTCGCCCAATGCCTTCAGCCCGACAAGCACGGGCGCCACGTGGCACTACACGCTCGACGCGCGCACCCTGCTCGTCGAGTCCAACGCCACGTGGCGGTTTCTCCGGGGCACCAACGAGGCCTCGACTCCGGCCGGCGCATGGCGGCTGGTGGAGTTTGACGACGCCGCCTGGGGGCAGGGGGCGGCGCCGTTCTATTACGGGGATCCCTACAACACGGCGGCAGCCCCCGGCACCTTGCTGGGCGACATGCAAGGACGATATTCGAGCGTCTACCTGCGGCAGCCGTTCACAGTCCCCAACCCCCGCGCCGCGACCAACCTCTACCTGCGCGTGCAGAGCGACGACGGATTCATCGCCTGGATCAACGGCGTCGAAGTGGTCCGCTACAACCTGCCGCAGGGCGAACTGCCGCACGATGCCACCGCCAGCGGCACCGCTCCCGAACCCAACAACAACGGGGCGGCCTACCTGCTCCACACGCTGCCCAACACCGACGCCTGCCTCCTCCCCGGAACCAACCTGCTGGCCGTGCATGCGTTCAACCAGTCGCTCGCCGACAGCTCCGACTTCGGGTTCAATGCCCAGCTCTATGCCTACCTGCTCGATCCGTCGCTCATTGCCCCCACGCTGGCCGATATCACGCCGCCGGCCGGCAACGTGTTCTTCCTCACCAACCTCACCGTGCGCTTCAGCGAGCCGGTCTCGGAAGTGCGCGCGGTGAGCCTGTGGGTCAACGGCGTGCCGGCCAGCTCCCTGACCACCGCGGACAACACTTCCTTCACCTTCGGTTTTCCCCAGCCGCCTTACGGCCCGGTCGCCATCACCTGGGCCGCCGACCAGGATATCCAGGACTTCGACGATCCGCCCAAGCCGTTCGACGGGAACGCCGCAGGCGCACATTTCCAATACACGCTGCTCAACCCAAGCACGCCCACCGTGGCTGCGCAGCTGCCGCCCGCCGGAGCCACCGTGGACCTGCTCACCCACATCACCGTCACCTTCAGCGAACCGGTCACCGGCGTCGACGCGGGCGACCTGCTGGTCGAGGGCAGCCCGGCAACCGCCGTGACCGGTGCCGGCGCCATCTACACGTTCGCCTTCCCCCAGCCGCCCTACGGGACGGTCACCATCGGCTGGAGCGCCAGCCACGGAATCCAGGACCTCGACGAGCCGGCGGTGCCGTTCGACGTGTCCCGGGAAGGCAGCGTCTGGAGTTACACCCACCTCGACCTCACCCCCCCGTCCGTCGCGTCCGTCGTGCCGCCCCCGGGCGCCCAGGTCACCAACCTCGCCGCCGTCACCGTCACGTTCAGCGAACCCGTCGCCGGGGTCGACCCCGGCGACTTGCTCGTCAACGGCCTCCCCATGACCGGAATGACCGGCTCCGGCGCCGTCTATGCCTTCACCTTCGCGCCCGTGAACGCCACCTGCGCCGCATTCACCTGGGCCAACTCCCACGGCATCCGCGACCTGGCCGCCTGGCCCAACCCGTTCAACGCCGCCGCGCCCGGGGCCACCTGGAGCTACTCCACCCCCGACACCATTGCCCCCTCGGTCGCCCTGTGCGAACCGCCGCCCAACGTCACCGTGCGGTCTCTCTCGCAGATCCGAATCACCTTCACCGAGCCCGTGATCGGCCTGGACCGGGGCGACCTTTTGGTCAACGGCGTGCCGGCCCTCACGCTCAACGGCTCCGGCGCGGGCCCCTACACGTTCTCCTTCCTTTCCCCCTCCAACGGCGTGGTCGAGGTCCGCTGGTCCCTCGCACACGGCATCACCGACCTCGCCACGCCCCCCAACGAATTCGCCGGGGGCGAATGGACCTATGTGCTGGATCCCGACGCCGACTTTGCAGGGAATATCGTGATCAGCGAACTCATGTTCAACCCGGTCAGCGGGCGTCCCGAGGACGAGTGGCTGGAACTCCACAACGTGACCGCCAGCCTGGTCAACCTCACCGGCTGGCGCTTCACGCGCGGCGTCAAGTTCACCTTCCCGAACGTCGCAATCCCCGCTGGGGGTTGCCTCGTGGTGGCGGCGGACGCCGCCGTCTTCCGGGCCGGCCACCCCGGCGTGTCCAACGTCGTGGGCGGCTGGACCGGCCAGCTGGCCAACAGCGATGAAACCCTCGAGCTGGTCACCCCGCTGGGTGAGGTCGTCAACCGCGTCCATTACGCCACCGAAGGGGACTGGGCGCGCCGCGAGCGCGGGCACCGCGCGCTCCGGGTGGAGAGCCTCACGCTCAGCGGCAGCACCGCCACCGTGTCGATCTTCGACCACGGCATCAGCAGCAGCGACCGCGTGCTCATCTCAGGCGCCGACCAGCCCGAATACAACGGCTACTTCACCCCCGGCTCCGTCGGCAACAGCACCTTCACCTACACCGTCAGCGGCACCCCCGCGTCCCCGGCCACCGGCACCATTCTCTGCCGCCAGATCGTCGATAACGGCGCCTCCGGCTGGTCGTGGTTCTGCGCCGCCGACGGCTTCGGCTATTCCATGGAGCTGGTCAACCCGGCGCTTCCCAACACGACGGGACAAAACTGGCTGCCCAGCGCGACGCTCGAAGGCACGCCAGGCGGACCCAACTCGGTCGCAGCCACCAACGTCGCACCCCTCGTGCTGGACGTGACCCACGCCCCCCCGATCCCACGCTCGACCGACTCCCTGGCAATCACCGCCCGCGTGCGCGACGAACAGGCCGACGGCCTGCAAAGCCTCACCCTGCTTTACCGCGATCACACCCGCACCAGCCCGGGCGCCTTCAGCTCCACCAACATGCTCGACGACGGCGCCCACGGCGACGGGGTGGCCGCCGACGGCCTCTACGGGGCGGTCCTCCCGCCCGCAGCCAACGGCACCGTGGTCGAGTTCTACGTGCGGGCGGCCGACACCTCCGGCCTCGAACGCACCTGGCCGGCTCCCACCTGGGACACCAATGGCGTGTTCGGCCCGCTGGCCAACGCCCTCTGCCAGGTGGACGACGAAGCCATCGGCAACGCCATGCCCGCCCTCCGGCTCGTCATGACCGGCACCGAACGCGCCGCATTCCCGCCCGGCGACCGGTCCAGCGACGCGGAAAGCAATGTGACGCTCGTCAGCTCGGATGGCGACGGCACCAAGATCCGCTACCTGGGCGGCGTGCGGGTCCGCGGCGCCGGCTCGCGCTCGCGCACGCCGCCCAACAACCGTCTGCATCTCCCCAATGACAACCGCTGGAACGGCCTGGCTGCCGTCAACCTCAACAGCCAGTTCGTCCACGCCCAGCTCATGGGCGCGGCAGTCGCGCGCCTGGCCGGCGTCGCAGCGTCGGATGCGCGCGCCATTCAATACCGCATCAACGGCGTCAACCCCGCCCCCATCAACGCGCCCGTCAACGGCACCAGCAGCGGCGCCGGCTACGGCACGTTCGTGCTGGTCGAGCCGGTCAACGGCGGCCTCGCGGAAAACCTGTATCCCGAAGACGCCGACGGCAACGTCTACCGGGCGTCGGTCTACCCGCACGACGCGGACTTGTCCTACCAGGGCACCAACCGCGTCAGCTACCGCACGCGCGGCTACTTCAAGACCTCCAACCAGAGCGAGCAGGACTGGACCGACCTGGTCCGCCTGACCTACACCTTCAGCCAGATCCCCGATGAGCCAAACTTCACCCGGGCCCTCAGCACCAATGCCAACGTGCAAGAGTGGATGGCTTACTTCGCCCTGGGCACCCTGATCAATTACGGCGAAACCTCCCTGTTCAACGGGCGCGGCGACGACTACGCCCTCTACCGCGGCGTGCATGACCCGCGCTTCGTGCTGATCGGCCACGACTTCGACACCATCTTCGGCCAGGGCGACACCACCAGCGGCTACGCCGTCTCAACCAACTCCTCGATCTTCATCATGCTCAACCCGCCCAACACGGGCGGCAACGCGCCGAACGTGCCGCTGCTCCGGCGCCTGTTCACCAACAGCCTGTTCGCCCCGGTGTTTTACGGCGAACTGCTCCGGCTCTGCGACACCGCCTTGCACCCGTCGCAGTTGCATCCCCTCTTTGACCAGCTGCTCGGCCACTGGGGCAACGGGCCGACCACCACCACGATCGACACCATGAAAGCCTACGCCGCCAACCGCCGCAGCGTCGTGCTCTCCCAAATCCCCCTCGCCCTCACCCTCGGCAGCTCCCTGGCCTCCTCCAACCAGCTCCTGTTCACCGCCAACGCCGAAGTCCCCCTCTTCGGCGCCTCCCACGCCGCCCACACCCGCCAGGTCCTCGTCAACGGCCAGCCCGCCGCATGGTCCCCCCTCACCGCCCGCTGGACCAATTCCGTCCACCTCCAGCCCGGCATCAACCGCGTGCTCGTGCAATCGGTCGATTCCAACGCCGTCGAGTTCGCCCGGCTCACGGCGGACATCTGGTATGACGACGGCTCCGTCCAGCCCGCTTCGGGCGCGGTGGCCGCCGACACGGTCTGGACCGCGGCCGGCGGACCCTATGTCGTCAGCGGCACGCTCACCGTCAACGCCGGCGCCACCCTCACCATCCAGCAAGGCGCGACGGTCTATTTCGCCCCCGGTGCCGGCCTGACCGTCGCCAACGGCGGACGCCTCCTCGCCGAAGGCACCGACACCGCCCGGATCCGGTTCAGCGCCGCGCCGGGCGGCGCCGCCTGGGGAGGCATCACCGTGAACGGCGGGGCGTCGTCGCCCGAAACGCGCATTGTCTTCGCGCACTTCGCAGGCAACGGCAGCACGGCCATCCACGCCACCGACGCCATCGTCTTTCTCGATCACCTCACCTTCGGCAACCCCGCCGTCCAGTATCTGTCGCTGGACCGCGCCTCCTTCGTCGTCCAGCACTGCGAATTCCCCACCGCCACCGCCGGGTTCGAACTGGTCCACGGCACCGGCGGCATCAAAACCGGCGGACGCGGCGTGTTCCTCCGCAACTTCTTCGGACGCGCCCAGGGCTATAACGACACGCTCGACTTCACCGGCGGCAACCGACCCGGTCCCATCCTGCAAATCCTCCACAACGTCTTCACCGGCTCCGACGACGACATCCTCGACTTGGACAGCACCGACGCCTGGGTCGAACACAACATCTTCCTGCACGTCCGCCGCCACGACTCGCCCGACTCGGCCAGCGCCATCAGCGGCGGAGCCGACACCGCCGACACCTCGGAACTCACCATCGTCGGCAACCTGTTCTACGACATCGACCACGTCGCCCTCGCCAAACAGGGCAACTTCTACACCCTCGTCAACAACACCATCGTCCGCCAAACCGTCGCCGGCAGCCAGGACCCCGAAGGCGCCGTCATCATCATGGCCGACGAAGGCACCGACGAAGGGGCCGGCATGTACCTCGAAGGCAATATCATCGCCGATGCCGAAGCCCTCGTCCGCAACCAGTCCGCGTCCCTCGTCACCTTCACCAACAATCTCATCCACCAGCTCGACGGCACCCCGTGGACCGGCCCCGGCGGCAACAACGTCACGGCCGATCCGCTCTTCCACCACATGCCCGTTCTGGCCGAAACCACCAACTTCAATGTCTGGGCCGACGCCCAGATCATGTGGCAATGGCTGAGCCTGCAGCCCGGCTCGCCGGCACTGGCGGCGGGCCCCAACGGCCGCGACCTGGGAGGCGTCATTCCCCCGGGCGCATCCGTCTCGGGCGAACCCATCAGCCCCACTCCCTGGACCAGCGCCACCCTCCACGTGGGCGTCAACCGCACCGGCAACGGCATCCCCGCCGGCGCCGCCGCGTTCCCCAACGGGTCCGGCTACACCCATTACCGGTGGCGGCTCGACAACGGCCTGTGGAGCGCCGAAACCCCCGTTGCCACCCCCATCACGCTCACCAACTTGACCAGCGGCCCCCATGGCGTCGAAGTCGTCGGCCGCCGCGACTCCGGCTTTTACCAGAATGACGCCGTGTTCGGCGCCGACGCCGTCGTCACCGTGTCTCGCACGTGGACGGTGCAGCCCGGCGCCTCGGCGCTGCTGCTGAATGAAATCCTCGCCAGCAACGCCGGCGCCGTCAGCCACGCCGGCACCACCCCCGACCTCATCGAACTCCACAACACCGGCGACACCAGCCTCGACCTCGCCGGATACCGGCTCACCGACGAGATCGACAACCCTGACAAGTTCATCTTCCCCGCCGGCACCAGCGTCGCCGGCCGCGGTTACCTCGTCGTCTATGCCAACGACCCCGACGGCACCCCGGGCTGCCACCTGGGCTTCAACCTCAGCCAGAACGGCGAAACCCTCTGCCTGTTCGCACCCGCCTTCGACGGCGGCGCCCTGCTCGACTCCGTCAGCTTCGGCCCGCAACTCACCGACCTGTCCCTCGGACGCCTGACACCCGCCGGCGACGGGACGCATGAGACCGGAGCCGCGGGGGCATGGGCGCTCACCGTGCCCACCTTCGGCGCGGCCAACCGGTCGGCACAGACCGGAGACCCGCGTGCGCTGCGGCTCAACGAATGGCTGGCGCTGGGCACCACCCCGTTCAACACCGACTTCATCGAACTCTTCAACACCTGCCCCCTGCCCGTCAGTCTCGGCGGATTATGCCTGAGCGACGAAACCCTGGGCTGGCCCGCACGACATGCCATCCCCCCACTCAGTTTCATCGCCGGTCACGGCTATCTGCAACTCCGGGCCGACGGCGACCCCGGGGCGGGAGCCGATCACGTGAATTTCGCGCTGAGCGGCGACCAGGGCACCCTTGGCCTGTTCCTGCCCGACCTGACGGTCATCGACGCCGTGTGGTACCAACCGCAGCGGCTCAACCAGTCCCAGGGCCGCAGCCCCAATGGCACCGGCCCCATCGTCTTCTTCGATACCCCCACCCCGGGCGCCCCGAACCCGGCCGTCAGCGGGCCGGGATCGTTCGGCGGCGCACTCGTCATCAACGAGCTCCTCGCCAACAACGCCACCCTCGCCGAAGCCGGACGCACCCCCGACTGGGTCGAGCTCTACAACGGCACCTCCAACACCGTGAACCTCGCGGACCTCAGCCTCACCGATGATTCCACCCAGCCCCGGCGCTTCGTCTTCCCCACCGGCACCACCCTCGCCTCAAACGCGCTCCTGCGCGTGCGCTGCGACGGGGGCGTGCCGGCCGACAGCGGAAACACCGGGTTCGGCCTCAAGGCCACGGGCGGCGCCATCTACCTGTTCGACGCGCCGGCCACCGGCGGCGGCCTGCTCAACGCCATCGTCTACGGCCTCCAAACCGCCGACCTGTCCATCGGCCGCGTTCCTGACGGAAGCACCAACTGGGTCCTCACCACCCCCACCCCCGACGCCCGAAACGCCGCCGTGCCCGTCCTCGGCGCGGTCGCCAACCTCAAAATCAACGAGTGGCTGGCCGATCCGCTGCCCGGCGACGACGACTGGTTCGAACTCTATAACCCCAATCCGCTGCCCGTCGCCCTCGGCGGCCTCCATCTCACCGACAATCTCAACCTGCGCACCAAACACCCCATCGCCGCCCTCTCGTTCGTCGGCACCGCCACCAACGCGTTTGTCCGGTTCCGCGCCGACGGCAACACCGGCGCGGGGGCGGACCATGTCAATTTTGGGCTGGCGGGCGCCGGCGAGGCCATTGGGCTGTCGACCGCCAACGGCACTCTCATCCACGGCGTCACGTTCGGTCCGCAGGCCGAGGATGTGTCGGAAGGGCTCTTCCCCGACGGCAGCGCCAGCATGGTCGCCTTCCCCGGCACCGCCTCGCCCGGCCGGGCCAACTGGCGGCGCCTGGCCGAGATCGTCATCAATGAAGTGCTCACCCGCACCGACGCGCCACTCGAAGACGCCATCGAACTGCACAACCTCACCAGCCAACCCGTCGACATCGGCGGCTGGTGGCTGAGCGACGACACCAGCACACTCGAAAAATACCAGCTGCCGTCGCCCACCGTCCTGCCCCCGTTCGGGTTCGTGGTGTTCTACGAGGAGTCCTTCACCAACGCCGAACTCGCCGCCATGCCCTTCGCCCTCAGCTCGGGCGGCGACGAGGTCGTCCTGGCCGCCGCCGTCAATCACACCCTCACCGGCTACAGGGCACGCGTCCAGTTCGGCCCCGCCGCCGACGGCGTCTCGTTCGGCCGTTACGTCACCAGCGACCAGCGCGAGGAGTTCGTCGCCTCCAGCGGGCGCACCTTCGGCGTCGACGACCCCGGCAGCGTCGAGGAATTCCGCACCGGCACGGGCAAAACCAACGCCTGCCCCCTCGTCGGTCCCGTCGTCCTCGCCGAAATCATGTACCACCCCCCCGACCTCGCCGGCCTCGACAACACCCGCGACGAATTCATCGAACTCCGCAACCTCTCCAGCGTCCCCGTCGAGTTGGCCGTCGCCACCGACGGCTGGCACCTGCGCGACGCCGTCGACTTCGACTTCGCCCCGGGCACCCTCATCCCCCCGCTCGATACCCTCCTGGTCGTCAGCTTCGACCCCGTCAACAACCCCGCCGCCCTCGCCGCCTTCCGCAGCACATATCAGCTCGCCTCCAGCCAGCTCATCGTCGGCCCCTACTCCGGCAAACTCGCCAACGACAGCGACGAAATCGAACTGCGCCGCCCGGGCGTTCCCACCACCAACGACGTGCCCTATATCCTCGTCGAACGCGTCCGCTATCACGATGCCGCCCCCTGGCCGGCCGAGGCCGACGGCACCGGCTACTCGCTTCACCGGATCGAACCCGGCCAGTTCGGCAACGACCCCGTGAACTGGCTCGCCGCCACCCCAACACCCGGCCCCATCGAAGCCTCCCTCGACAGCGACACCGACGGCATGCCCGACACCTGGGAACGCCAATACGGCTTCGACCCGCTGAACCCCGCCGACGCCGCCGAAGACGCCGACGGCGACGGCCTGACAAACCTCCAGGAATACCGGCTCGGCTCCGATCCGGGCGACGACCTCAGCGGCATCGCGTTCGCCATCGTCCCCGGCGCCGCCCCGGCCCAAGCCCTGCTCACCTTCACCGCCGTGGCGGATTTCACCTATACCATCGAATATGCCGATGCCCTCGGCAGTGCCGAGTGGCACCCGCTCCAGACCATCCCCGCCTCGCCAGTCACCCAACATGTCGAATGGCCCGTCGCCTTCGACACCCGGGCGCGCTTCTACCGGCTGCGACTCGATTAGCCGTCCTCATCGGCAACAACGCGATCCCGTCCGGCTCTCGAGCGGATCCCCGGCACCCGCCGCGTCCCGCCCAAGTCGAGCGGGAGACAACACGCGTGGGCGGGCGTGGGGCGAGGGCGGGGGGGATTCCGGCGATCAGGCGGCGGTGGCGCCGTGGTAGAGGCGGGGCACGCGGCACGTGATGGCCGTGAGGACTTCCCACGGGACGGTGCCGAAGTGGAGGGCCAGTTCGTGGGCGGTGATCTGCTGGCGGCCCTCGCGCCCAATGAGCACGACGTCGTCGCCGCATCGGACGCGGGGAACGCGAGACACATCGGCAAGCATCTGGTCCATGGTGATGCGTCCGACAACGGGGCAGCGGTGTCCGCGGATGAGGACCTCGGCTCGGTTGCTGCCGGCGCGGGCGTAGCCGTCGCCGTAGCCGGCGGTGAGGGTGGCGACGCGCATGGTGCGGCGCGCGACGAAAGTGCGTCCGTAGCTCAGGGGGGTGCCTGGGGGGATGGTTTTGACGAGGCTGACGCGGCATTTCCAGGAGAGGGCGGCGCGGACGTCCCGGGCGAGGCGGGAGGTGGAGCGGCGTTTACCGGGCGGGGACACGCCGTAGACCAGGAGGCCGGGGCGGACCAGGTTGAAGTGGGTGTCGGGTTGGTGGAGCAGAGCGCCGCTGTTGTTGGCGTGGATCAGGGGCGGCTTGAGCCGGCAGGCGTCGAGGGTGTCAACCAGGCGTCGGAACTGCTCGGCCTGGCGGCGGGAAAAGACGGCGTCGTCTTCGACGGCGCAGAAGTGCGTGTAGAGACCTTCCAGGCGGAGGGCGGACAGGCGCTGGATGTGGCGGACCAGGGCGGGCGCGTCGGAGAGAGGGACGCCAAGCCGACCCATGCCGGTGTCGACCTTCAGGTGGACGGCGAGGATTTTGCGGGCGCGGGCGGCGGCGGCGTGGAAGGCTTTGGCTTCGGGGAGGGAGGAGAGGGTGGGCCGCACGTCGTCACGAACGGCCAGCGGGATTTCATCGGGGAGGCAGGCGCCGAGCATGAGGATGGGCCAGCCTTTGCCGACGGCGCGGATATGGCGCGCCTCGGTGAGGTTGGCGACGCCGAAGATGTCGGTGCCGCTTTGCATGAGAAGAGCGGCGATGGGTTTGAGGCCGTGGCCGTAGGCATCGGCTTTGACGACGGTCATGATTTGGACGTCCGGGCCGACCCGGTGGCGGATCCAGGCGAGATTTTCGCGGAGCGCGTCGAGGTCGACTTCAGCCCAGCAGCGGTGGGAGTTGGGGATCATGGGGAATTCAGGGATCGGTTCGTGGGGGTGGGGCTTTGACGAAGGCGGGGGTTTTCAGGGTGAGGGGCTCGAGCGGATCGGTGTGGACGGCGTTGGACCATGCGATGGCGAGGCGGGCGCAGGCGGCGGCGTGGGGGAACAGGGATTGGGTGTGGGGGAAGGCGTGCTGGACATCGTAGCCGAACAGAAGGTCCTCCGTCCGGCACAGGGCGCGGAGTTCGTCGAGAGTGGCCAGGCGCAGAGCACTGAGGGGCCCGGGGCCGGCTTGGTGGAGATGGGTTGTGGCCAGGTAGAATTCATGGTGCTGGGCGTCGATGAGAAAGTGGGCGCGGCCGCGGAAGCCGGCGGCGTGGGCTTGTTGCGCGAGGCAATCCGGAGTGGGGATGCCCAGGAGGCGGACGCTGCGTGCGAGGCGCCAGCCTTGGGCGATGGCGATGGCAATGCGGATGCCAGTGTAACTGCCGGGGCCGAGGCCGACGGCAAGGCAGTCCACGCGGTCGCGTGGCAGGCCGGCGGCATCGAGAGCTCGGTCGATCAACGCAAAGGCGCGGGTGTGGCTTGCGTGGTGTTCGGCGGCTTCGCCGAGCACGACGGGTGAGCGACCGGGCGGAGCGTCGACCACAGCAGCGCTGCGGCGCGGCGACGAGAATTCAAGGGCCAAAATCCTCATAGACGATGCGCCGGGTGGTTTCGGTGAGGCATTCGAGCCGGACGTGGCGGTAGCGCACCCCGGGAGGCAGATCCCGGGGAGGCGGGGCGGGGGAGAGGCAGGCGTCAGCGGCACGGTGGGCCGGGCTGGCGCGGCGCGCCGGAGTGTCCGGCTGGGGTGTTGTCGTGACGTTCCACCAGCGTTCGATCCACTCCACGACTGTGACTCCGGACGGGCAGGTGAGGTAGTCTTCGAGGCCGGCGCGATGGATTTGGAGCGGGGATTCGAGGCGGTAAAAGTCCAGGTGGACGAGCGGCAATCGGCCGCCGGGGTAGGTATGGAGGAGGGCGAAGGTGGGGGAGCGGACGGGGGCAATGATCTCGAGGCCGCGGGCGAGGCCTTTGACGAGCAGGGTTTTGCCGGCGCCGAGGTCACCGCTCAGGCCGATGAGCCAGCCGGACTGCGCGTTGCGGCCCCAGCGCGATCCGAGGGCGAGCGTGTCGTCAGGGCTTGTCGAAATGCACGTAGCCATGAGCGGCGAGGGGTTGCAGGCCGGATGCATCGCGCAGGGTGAGACCCGGCTGGGCGGTGATTTTGCCGATGCAACTGAGGCGCAGGCCGGGGAACTGCCGTGTCCAGCGGTCGAACAGAGAAACAGCGTGCCGGGGCGGAAGCGTGAAGAGCAGCTCGAAATCCTCACCGTCGGTCAGCGCCGCCAGGAGCGCGGCTTTCGGCGATTGGCGGGTGCGGGCGCGGGTGCGGGCGGCGCGGCTGACGGGGATGGCGGATTTGAGCAATTCGGCGCCGACGTGGCTGGCGTCGAGGACATGGGGCAGGTCGGTGGCGATGCCGTCGCTCAGGTCGATCATGGCATGGATGGGAAAGTGTTCGGCGAGCCAGCGCGCCTCCGACAGGCGGGGTTCGAAGCGGAGGTGTTTGCCGGCGAGCGACCCGCCAAGGTCGCCCGATACGAAAATAGCGTCGCCGGGTTGTGCGGCGGAGCGGAGGGGGCAGCGGCGGCGGGGGACGGTGCCGAGGACGGAGACGGAGAGGAGGATGCGGTCGGGGGTGCGGGTGGTTTCGCCGCCGGCGATGGCGACGTGGCAGCGTTGGGCGAGGCGGGTGATGCCGTTGTAGACGGCGCAGACGCGCCGGGGGTCGAACGTGGCGGGCAGGGCGGCGGTGACGAGGGCGGCGGTGGGCGTGCCGGCCATGGCGGCGATGTCGCTGAGGGGGCGGGCAAGGGCTTTATGGCCGACGTCTTCGGGGGGGGTATCGCGGGTGAAATGGGTGTCTTCGACGATGGCGTCGGTTTTGAAGAGCAGCCAGTGGTCCGGCAGGCCGAGGTCGAGCACGGCGCAGTCGTCGCCGGGGCCGACGACGACGGCGGGGTGGGTGGGGAGGTTTTGGGTCAGGAGGCGGATGAGGTCGAGTTCGTTCACCGGGGCTGATTCAAGCACTTCGGAGCTGGGGTTCAAAGAAGAAGAGGGTGAAGTTGGCGGCATTGAACAGGGCGTGGGCAATGACGGGGGCGGCGAGGGTGTCCGTGTGTTCGTAGAGCCAGATCATGAGGAGGGAGAAGACAAACAGAGGCAGGAAGGTCATAAGGTTGGAATGGATGGCGGCAAAAAGAAGGGAGGTGCCGATCACGGCGAGTTGGGGGCGGCCGAGTTGCTTAACGACGGGGTAGAGGATGCCGCGGAAGAGGATTTCCTCGGCCAGGGGGGCGAGGCCGATGGCGGCGGCGCCGAAGCAGGCGCGTTGCCAGGGGCTGACGCTGACTTGGAGCACCTTGATGGTGGACTGGTATTCCGGGGTGACCGTGAGCCAGAGCAGAAGCTGGGCGGCCAAGTGGTTCAGGGCCAGCTCAAAGGGGACGAGCGGGACGGCGAGACCGGCGGCGATGGCCACGTGGCGTCGCCACCGCGCCTGGTCGAAGCCGAGGAACTGCCGCCACGTGGTTCCGTGAAACTTGAGGAACGGAACGGTCAGAACCAGGATCATCCCGTGGAAGCCCAGCGAACTGGTGAGGAAGTTGTAGAATTGGCGCCTCTCGACGGGCAGATTCGGCAACAGGAACTCCAGGCCCAAGCCAATGCCGACCGTGGCGGCGAGGCAAAAGAAAACGGCCGACGCCAGCAGCATGATGGCCTCGGGTTTCCACGGTTTCTCGGAGAGCATGGGCTGGGCTCACGCAAACCGGCAGCCGGCGCAGCCGGTGCCGCGGAGCATGATGGCGCCGGTGGGACAGACTTCGGCGGCGCGCTTGGCGCAGGTTTTGAGGGCCTCGGCCATGGGCCGGTTGAACGGCACGGCCACGCTCGTCGCAAAGCCGCGTCCGAAGAAGGCCAGGCCGAGATCGTCGCCTGCCTCAAGGGCGACCTGGACGCAGGCGCCACAGAGGATGCATTTGCCCGGCTCGTAGACCACCTCGGGGTGGGTGAGATCGCGCCGGAACAGGCGCCGCTCGCCGCCAAACCGGCCGGGGTCGGCATGGTATTCGGCCGCATACTGGCGGATGCGGCAGTTGAGAGCTTTGCCGCAGCCGCAGCCCAGGCAGCGCTTGGACTCGGCGGCGGCGGCTTCGGGGGAGAACCCCAGTTCCACCTCCGCGAACGTCGCGCGGGACTCCGAGGGGGGCAGCTGCGGCATGGGGGTGCGGGCGGCGCCTTCAATGTCGCGGAACAGTTCGGCCAGCTCGGTTTCGTCAAGCTTGCCCATGACGCTGTGGATCAGTTCCGGCGCGCCCGCGACCTTGTCGCCCATCAGGAATTGGTGGATCGACGCCGCGGCCAGCTTGCCCGCAGCAACCGCGCGCACGGCAAGGTCGGGCCCGATCACGCCGTCGCCGCCGGCGAACACGCCGGGGAGGTTGGTTTCGAGAGTTTGAGGTTTGACGGCGATGCCCCATGTGGAGAACTGCAGGTCGGGGATGTGCCGGGCGGTGAGGCTGACGGTTTGGCCGATGGCGGCGATGACGGAGGAGGCCTCGATGTCGAATGCGGAGCCGGGCACGGGCACGGGCCGGGCGCGTCCGCTCTCATCGGGCGGTCCGAGTTCCATGCGCAGGCAGGTGAGCCGCAGCTGGCCGCCCTTGCGCTCGAGGCGTTCCGGCGCGATGAGAAACTCGACCTTCACACCCTCGGCTTCGGCCGCTTCGACTTCCTCCATCAGACAGGGCATTTCGCGGCGGGTGCGGCGGTAGAGGACGCGCACGGAGGCGGCGCCCAGGCGGACGGCGGAGCGGCTGGCGTCCATGGCGGTGTTGCCGCCGCCGACGATGACGACCTCCGGGCCGAGCCGGGGCGGGCGGCCGTGGGCGATCTCTTCGAGGAAACCGAGCGCGCTGGCGGCAAGCTCTTCGCCGGGGCAACCGAGGCCGCGCGAACCCTGGGCGCCGACGGCGAGGAACACGGCGTCGAACTCGCGGCGCAGGTTGTCCAGGGTGACGTCCTGGCCCAGACGCACCCCCAGGCGGAGTTGGCCGCCAAGCTTCTGGATGACGCCGATCTCGGCATCGAGCACGCGGCGCGGGAGGCGGAATTCGGGGATGCCGTAGCGGAGCATGCCGCCGGCGAGGGGGTGGGCATCGAGGAGAACGGCGTCGTGGCCGCGCCGGAGGAGGTGGTAGGCGGCGGCGAGGCCGGCGGGGCCCGCGCCGACGATGGCGACGCGTTTGCCTGTGGGGGGGTCTTTGGGGGGCAGGTGGGGCAGGCCGGCATCGCGCTGCTGGTCGGCGGCGAAGCGGTGGAGGTTGCGGATGGAGAGGGCCTGTTCAAGGTCGCAGCGGCGGCAGCGCTGTTCGCAGAGCCGCGGGCAAATTCGGCCAAGCGAGGCGGGCAGGGTGAGGTCGTCGGTGACGATGGCGTTGGCGCGGCGGGAGTCGCCGGCGGCGATCCGGGAGATGAAGTTGGGGATGTCGAGGCGGGCGGGACATCCCAGGCGGCAGGGCCCGATGCAATCGCCGGTGTGATCGGACAGAAGCAGTTCGAGGGCGGTCTTGCGGGCGTCGCGAACCTCGTCGGCATCATTGATCACCACCATCCCCTCGGTGGCGGGCAGGGCGCAGGCGGGCCAGAGATTGGGGCGGCCCTCGATCTTGACGGCGCAGACGAAGCACGAGGCGGCGGGAGGGAACCCGTCGACGTGGCAGAGGGTGGGGATGGCGATGCCGAGTTTGCGGGCGGCGTCGAGCACGGTTTGGCCGGGGTCGACCTGGACGGGGCGGCCGTCGATGGTGAGGTTGACAGGCATCAGGATTTCACGTCGATGGCGTCGTGGGGGCAGACGACGCGGCAGGCATCGCAGCGGATGCACAGGGTGTCGTTGATCGCGTGCTGGCGGTAGGGGGCAAGGGGGATGGCGTCGACAGGGCAATGCTGGGCGCAGAGGGTGCAGCCGGTGCAGCGGGGGGTGACGACGTAATGGATCAGGGCGGGGCATTTGCCGGCGGGGCAGTGTCCCTGCAGGTGGGCTTCGTATTCGTCGCGGTAGTAGCGCAGGGTGGTCAGGACGGGGTTGGGGGCGGTTTTGCCGAGGCCGCACAGGCTGCTTTGGCTGACTTGGACGGCGAGGTGTTCGAGTTCGGCCAGGTCGCGGCGCTGGGCGCGTCCGGCGCAGAGCAATTCCAGCAGTTCGAGCATGCGCTTGGTGCCGATGCGGCAGAAGGTGCATTTGCCGCAGGACTGGTTTTGCGTGAACTGGAGGAAGTAACGGGCGATGTCCACCATGCAGGCGGTGTCGTCGAGCACCACCAAGCCGCCCGAACCCATGATCGCCCCCACGTCGCGCAGCGACTCGTAATCAACAGGCGTGTCGGCCAGGCGCGCCGGCAGACAGCCGCCCGAAGGCCCGCCGATCTGCACCGCCTTGAACTTGCGTCCGTCGGGCACGCCGCCGCCGATGTCCTCGACAATGTCGCGAATGGTGGTGCCCATGGGGACTTCGATGAGGCCGGCGCGACGGACGCGGCCGGCGAGGGCAAACACCTTGGTGCCTTTGCTCGTGCGGGTGCCGATGGCGGCGAAGGCTTGGGGCCCATGACGCAGGACCCATGGAACCAGCGCCAGGGTCTCGACGTTGTTGATCAGCGTGGGCTTGCCCCGCAAACCCGACTGCGCAGGAAACGGCGGGCGCAGCCGCGGCATCCCGCGCCGGCCCTCGATGGAAGCAATCAGGGCGGTTTCCTCGCCGCACACGAACGCGCCGGCGCCCTCCTTGATGACGACGCGCAGCGGGTAGGCGGCGCCCATCAGACGCGCCCCCAGCCAGCCGCGCCGCTCGCATTCGGCAAGGGCGGCTCGGACGCGTTTGAGGGCCTGGGGGTATTCATGGCGGATGTAGAAGATGGCGTCGTGGGCGCCGGTGGCGACTGCGGCGATGGCGAGTCCCTCGATGACGCGGTAGGGGAAGGACTCCAGGATCATGCGGTCCATGAACGCGCCCGGGTCGCCTTCGTCGCCGTTGCAGATCACGTACTTGGTGTCGCCCGCCTGACGATGAACCATGCGCCATTTCTGGCCGGTGGGAAATCCGGCGCCGCCGCGTCCGCGCAGTCCGGATTGGTCGACGAGGTCGACGATGTGGGACGGGGGCAGTTCGTTGAGGCAGCGGCGCAGCCCGGCAAAGCCGTCGTGGGCGAGGTATTCGTCGAGATCGAGCGGGTCGAGCCGCCCGTAATGTTCCATCGCAATATGGACCTGGCGCCCGAAAAACGCCCGGGTCCCGGCATCGCGTTCGGGCAAGGCACGGGGGCGGGCGGCGATGGGAGCGGCGGGATCGTCCAGCAACACACCGTCGATCGCCCGCGCCCACCAGCGCGATACGCGCCGCTGCCAGCCGCGGGGCCGGAACTGGGCTTCGACCAGGGTGCGCGCCCGGGCGGGGCTGAGATCCGTGTAGGCGCGCGGAGACTGGCTGGGGCCGGCAATCTCAATCATCGGCGTCCGGTAACAGGCGCCGACGCACCCGACGCGCTTCACCGTGACGGGCGCGCCCGTGCGCGCGATGGTCTCCTGGAGGATGTGGAAGATGCGGTCGGTGCCCTTGGCGACGCAGCAGGAGTCAAGGCAAACCTGGATTTGGGCGGCGCCGTCCGGGGGAGGCGCGGCGGGGGCCGGGCTTTGCGGGGAGACGGGGCGGGTGCGGCTGGCCAGGAAATCGCGCAGAATGTCCGGCACCTTTTCGGTGGTGGCCTGGGCGATGTGATCCTCGATCTTGACCACCGGCGCGAGCGTGCAGCAGCCGAGGCACGCGACGGATTCGAGTGTGAACAGGCGGTCGGGATCGGTGTGGGCGCCCGGGGCAATGCGCAGGTGGCGGCGGAGGGCGTCTTCGATGCGGTCGGCGCCGCCGACGTGGCAGGCGGTGCCGTGGCAGACATGGACGACATGCTTGCCGACGGGCTGGTGTCGGAACATGTCGTAGAAGGTGGCGACGCCGGTGATGGAGGAGGGCAGGATGCGGGTGGTGGCGGCGATGCGGCGCAGGGCGGTTTCGGGCAGCCAGCCGTAGTGGTCCTGGATGGCCTGGAGCAGAGGGATGACGGCGTCGGGCGTGTTGCCCAGGCGGGCGATGGCCTCGTCGACGAACGCCAGGTCGATCGCGTCCGGCGCGGCGGCTTGCGGAGAAGCTGGGGGGGCGAGGGGTGGGGGGGGCATGGCCGTCATGGCGCCTGGGCGATCTGGTCGCCGGCGGTTCCGAGGCAGAACAGATGCCGGGCGCCGCGCACGATGATGCGGTTTCGCACAAAGGCCGGACTCGCAAACACTTTCTCGCCCATCGCAGAGCGGGCGATCTCCTTGAACGCCCGCGCCGCCTCGACGACGAGGGCGGCGCCGTCGACGGTGAAGAGGTAAAGACGCCGGCCGACGAGGGTGGGCGACGCGTTGACCTCGGTCTCGTAGTCGTGTTCCCAGAGTTTCTTGCCGTCCCGGGCGTCGTAGCAGGTGAGCATGCCGGGGGTGTTGACGACAAACACCAGCTCGCCGTTGCTCACCGGGCTGCCGATGTCCGGAATGCCGTCCTCGGCTTTCCAGAGGATATGGGTCTTGGTGACGTCGCCGCGGCCGTCGGGGCGGATGGCCATCAGGTAGATGTTGGGACTGACCACGAAGAGGCGATCGTCGGCAAACACGGGGGACGGGGTCACTTCGCCTTCCAGACAGTCCGCCCGCCACAACTCGGAGCCGTCGGCGGGATCGTGGGCGATGAGCCAGGGCAATCCGAGGGCGATGACCTGGGATGTGCCGGCGGTGTCGATCACAATCGGGCTGGCCCAGGAGTCGCCGACAGGCCGCGCGCGCTGCCACAGGACGCTGCCGGTGGCGCCGTCGAAGGCGAGGAGTTTGGAGAGATGCTCGTCAGGGTTGCCGTGGTCAAGCTGCACAAGAAGCCGGTCCTGCCACATGGCCAGCGAACTGGCATGACCATGCGGATTGTGCGGCACCCCAAGGTTCGTCGCCCACGCCAGCGCGCCGTCAAATCCAAACGCAGCCACATCCCCGTTCGCAAAAATCACGTAGGCGCGCTGACCGTCCGTGGCCATGGTCGGCGCGGCGAACCCGGTCATTTCGGGGACCTCCGGCAGTTCGGCGGGCGAGCCGGGGACCTTGTCGACGGCGCGCTGCCAGAGGAGCTTGCCGGACTCGAGGTCGAAGCACATGACCTCGCGCTTCTGCTTGTCGCCGCCGGACATGAAAATGCGGTCGTTCCAGACGATCGGAGAATTGAATCCGGGGGCGGGGACGGGTGTTTTCCAGAGCAGGCCGGTGCCGGCGGCGACATCCCATTGGAGGAGCACATTGGTGTGGAGGGCAATGCCGTTGCCGTCCGGACCGCGAAAGCGGGGCCAGTGGTTTTTGGATTCGGCGGCCGGGGGAGGCGACGGGGGTGCGGGGGCGGGGCTGGCATTGCGGGCGAGCAGGCGTTGGAGGTCCCCGGGCCGGGCGGGGACAGCGGGTCTGAGAACCAGGGCGAGAGCGGCGCTGGCGAGAGCGAGGGCGACGGCGAGCCCGGCCAGCGACCCGCGGGCCTGGGCGGCGCGGCGCGCGGCCTGCTCGGCGGCGTTGGGGTTGAGATGCGGTGCGGGCGGGAGCTGGCGCAATTGGCGCACCTTGTTGGCGGCGAGCAGGAGCACGCCGAACCCCGCCAGCAACATCCAGCCGCCGACATGGTTCATCGACAGCTGCCGGAAGTAACTGCGGCGCAAATCGAGATCGAGTTCGCGGATTTGGCGTTTGAGGGCTTCGTCCTTGGGGGAGGCGGCGAGCTGGCTCTTAAGCGCCGCCATGTGCGGCGCGTTGAGCGGGTCGTCCAGCGTCGAGCGCACATGCACCACGATCATGCCCACCACCAGCACCGCGCAGAACAACCCCGCCACCACCGCGGTCAGCAACGCGGCGCGCTCGAGCCGAACGGCGCAAGCCGCCGTGGCGGACGCGGCAGGCGGCGAAAGCGTTGGCGAAGGCTCAGGCATGCGGGCAAGGCTGGACGGGCCGCGAAGCCGCTTGCGCGGCGGCGGGGCGGGCGCCCGCGCCGGCCCCGGGCAATCCGGCGTGGGCGGCCTTGAGAACAAGCGCTTCCGGGGGCAGCAGTCCGCGTCGCACGCGTTCGTTGGGACAGAACTCGAAGCAACGGGCGCAGGAGAGGCAGGCGCCGCGGTCCGGCTCGAAGTCGGTGCGGTGTCGGCGCACCGACAGGCTGATCCACTTGGCGCCGAGGACCAGACCGATCCATCCGCCGAGGAGCCAGCCGCCCACGATGAAACGGCGGCGCACCGCTGCGGCCTGGGCAAGAAGGGCGGCCGGGTCGAGCCGGGCGCGGACCAACATCAGGGCTTCGGGGGACTGGGGCGGGTAGTTCATCGGGGCGCGCTCCTGGCGGAGATGGCTTTCGGCCAGCGCCACGGTGGGATGGAGCAGGGAGGCGGGGCCCCCGGCACGCGATCCGATCCAGCCCAGGGCGACGATCAACACCGGCGTCAGCACCAGCAGGCCGGTGAGCCGTTTGCGTTCCGCAACCAGCGTCGTCGGATCCGCCGCGCCGCTGGACGGTTCGCGCATGGCGCCGAAGGGGCAGGACTCCTCGCAGAGGCGGCATTGCGTGCAGTAGTCGGGCGTGGTGCGGACGCGCCACCGGCTGATGGACGCGGCCATTTTGAGCAGGGCGCCATAGGGGCAGAGGAACCGGCAGTAGGGGCGCCCGACGAACAGGCTGAGCAGCAGCATCGCGCCGCCGAAGACCAGCAGGCTGAAGCTGCCCGACAGCCGGAACAGGGGCACGAAGGGATCGTAGCGGCAGATGATGAAGCCGCTCCCCGTCGCGGCGGCCAGAACGCCCACGCCCAGGTAAACAAACGGCAGGATTCCCAACGCGTGTTCGAGCCAGGAGGGAACCTTGACAGGTTTGACAAGCACCAAATCCTGAAGGGCGCCGTGCGGACAGACACCGGCACAAAAGGCGCGTCCGAAGAAAAGGGCGACGGCGAGGGGGGCGACGAAGAAGCCCAGGGCGAACGCGGGCAGGACGTAGCCGGGGTCGGCGAGCGCCAGGGCGACGTTTTGGATGGAGCCGATGACGCACAGGCAGCCTTCGCGGTAAAATCCGAAATAGGCCAGCGACGCCAGGCTCAGGATCACCACGCCCCGGCGCGAGCGGCGTCGCAAGGTCAGCCACGCCGCCACACCCAGCCCGGCCAGCAGCAGCCCAAAATCCACATACTCGAGAACGAGCGCCCGCGGCGCGGGCGTGGTGGTGGCCGGCAGCGTGTGGCCGCCCTCGAAATCCGGCGGGGGGAATCGGTGCTGGGCCGTGGCGTTTAGCGCCATAAGGACCAGGCAGACCCCGGCCAGCACCGCGGGAACGCGGGCGCGGCGGACGCGGGTCCGGTCCGGGCGGGCGCGGGCTGTGGCGTGGGCGGCGGGGGGCATGCGTCAGTGGGCGGGCGGGGCGGTCCGCAGCAGATACGGTTGATCGACGGGCACACGGCGGAAGGCGTCGCCGGCGCAGACGCGGGCGATGGCGCACTCATTGCAGTTGAGGCAGCGGTCGTGGCGGACTTGGAGGTAAAGGGAGCCGTTGCCGAAACGGCTGCAGCCTTCGACGCACTTGCCGCAGCCGATGCAGAGTTGCTCGTCGATGGTGTATTCGTAGTAGGGGTCTTCGATAAACGTGCGGCGGATCGCGGAGGTGGGGCAGAGCTGGTTTTCGGCGCCGGTGTTCAGGGCGTTGGGTTCGGGGTTGAAATAGCCGGTGCACAACTCGCAATAGCCGCAGATCGCGTAGGCGTGCACGCATTTGACCGCGGATTGCTGGAGCACGCACTCGGTGGCGCAGCGGCCGCACCGGACGCACTTGTCCGGATCGATCTGCCAGTAATACTCCCTGGCGCCCGTCCGCGCCGCCCCCAGCCCCGCCACACCCCCCAGCCCCGCCACGCCGGCCGCCCGCAGGCCGTCTCTGAGAAATTGCCGGCGGCTGACGGGCGGCGTGGAATCGGAAGGGGTGGGGTTCATCGTGGGTTCAGCCAGCGTGCCGGCGGCCAAAGGCGGCTTCGGGTTTTCGGGCGAAGACATGGATCAGGGCGGTTGCGGTGTCGAGCACGTAGACCCGACCCCGCGCGTCCGCCGCCGCATCCAGCGACGCCCGCATGCCGTTCGGAGCGATGCCTCCCGCCCCGATCCGCGCATTCTCGGGAAACGAGCCGGGCCCGGCAACGACGGATTGGAACTTGCCATGGACCGAATACACTTTGACCCGCGGAAGGCCTTTCTCGGAGGTGACAATGTCTCCGCCGGGAAGGATGGCGAGGCTCACGGGGTTGCAGCAGCCGCAAAACCCCTCGATGGCGGCCGTGGGTTTGCCCCAGACAACTTCCAGATCGCCCTCCACCGTGTAGGCTTCGACCCGGTGCCGCCCGGGATTGTTGACCCGCAGCAACCCGTCCGGGTGAAGCTCGACATCCAGAAACGGACTGGGCAGAACCAGCCCCGGCACGTTGCGTTCCGTGTCGCGCCCTCCGATGCGCCCCACAAGCTTGCCCGAGCGATCGTAGCGCAGCACAACGCGATTGCCGGAATCGGCCGCAAACACGTCGTTCTTTCCCGCAGCCACCCCGCTGATCCAAGTGCGCTCCCCGGGCGACGCCCAGACAACCGCCCGGCTGGCGTTGGGTGCAAACACGGCAACCCGGTCGCGCAAACCCACATAGAGCGAGCCGTCACCCGCCATCGCGACGGCGTGCGCCTCGGCGTTCAGGGACTTGAGCCCCAGCGGCCGGCCCTGCGCGTCGTAGAGATGCACCGACGTCCCTGCGGCAATATAAAGACATTGGTCCGGCCCAACCGCCAGCCGGCGGGCTCCCGCAGGACCGCGGAACTGTTGGACAAGGGAAAAGTGGACCAGGGCGGGGTCGACGCGGCTGTGGCGGCTGACGTCGTAGGCGAAGGGATTGGTTTGAGGGGGCTGGGCGCCGAAGCCTGGGCGGCGCGAAAACACGGTCATGGCCGCGCCGGCGGTCAGGATCCCAGCCCGCAGGAAACAGCGTCGCCGCACGCGAAGGGCAGGGGACGGCTTCATGGTGCGCCTGGCCGTTGGCAATGTGAGTCGGCCGGCGCGTTGGCGAAGACGCATCCGGCCAGCACGGGGCAGTCCTGGCATGACGCGGGACGCCGGCCGCGTCGGCGGCGGGCGGCGAGCGCGGCGGTGGCGGCCAGGGCGCCGATGGCCAAAACGCGGGTCGCACCAGCCAGGAACTGGCGGCGATGAATTTCGGCACTCGTTCGACGCTTCATGATTGCGCGTGCACTGCTTGGACTGAGCCCATCCGCGCGCCATTCATGGGGAAGCCCGCGAACGGCGCGGCAGGCGACGTGTGCCAGTGTTGAGCGGGCGGCGGCCGTCGACTACGGCAGTATTGCCGAACGCTACACATTTCTTGGCGCAGCCGCGGGACGCCTCCTTGCGCCTTTGCGCCCCGAAACCGCCTTTCCTTTCCGCCCACCACGCGCGGGAATGACCGCATGGGGACGGTGCCGGGGGTTGCGTGTCGGGCGGTTTGGGTGTTGAATGTCATCCATGAAATCGAATCGTCGTGAGTTTTTGAGGGCTGCCGGCATGGGTGCGGGCGTGATGGGGCTGCTTGGCCCGGCAGCACGGGTCGCCGGCGCGGCGCCGGCTCAGCATTTCGTCACCGGCGCGCCGCGGATGAAGCTTGGGCTGGTGACGTACAACCTGGCGAAGCAGTGGGACGTGCCCACCCTTATCAGGAATTGCGAGGCGGCCAAGTTCGACGGAGTCGAGTTGCGCACGACGCACGCGCACAAGGTCGAAGTGGCACTGACCGCGGCGCAACGCGCCGAGGTGAAGAAGCGGTTCCGGGATTCGCGGGTGGAACTGATGGGGCTGGGGAGCGCGTTCGACTATCACACGCCCGACCCGGTCAAGCTGGCCAAGGACATTGCCGCCACCAAGGAATATATCGTCCTGGCGCGCGACGTCGGGGCCTCGGGCGTCAAGGTCCGCCCCAACGGCCTGCCAAAGGGGGTGCCCAAGGAGAAGACGCTCGCGCAGATTGGCGCGGCGTTGCGCGAGTTGGGTGAGTTTGGCCAGGGTCACGGGGTGGCGATCCGCCTGGAGGTGCACGGCGGGGAAACGTCCCTGCTCCCCAACATCAAAATCATCCTCGACGCCGCCAACCATCCGAATGTCGGCGCCTGTTGGAACTCGAATCCGTCCGATCTTGCCGGGGACGGCTTCGATGCGAACTTCGACTTGGTGAAGGATCGCATTAACGAGGTGCACATGCGGGATTTGTATTTGGAGGACTATCCGTTCCGCAAGCTGCTGGCGAGGCTCAACGCGATCCAGTACCGGGGCTATTGCCTGGCCGAGATCCCGGAAAGTTCCGACCCGGTGCGGGTGATGCGGTATTATCGCGCGTTGTGGCTCGCCTACCAGGGGCTGCTTTGACGGACGGCGATCCCCGGCCCCGCGGCGGCAAGGCCAGGACACGCGGAACGCCGCGCGCTCAGGGCACGCGCAGAACCCGGTAGAACCGCTGGGCAGCGCCACCGAGGGTGGCGTCCTCCTTGCTCGCGGTGCTTCCGGCGGCGGTGATTTCGCCTTCCAGGTCGAGCCACGCGGGATCGTCCAGGCGTTCTTTGTATTGCAGCCGATAGGTCCGGTTGGCTTCCGCATCCCAGACCAGCGTGACCCGGCCTTCAGGCAGATCCGCGAGGATCGACCGGATCACGGGCGCGGCCTCGGCCGGGATCCGGTTCGGGGCTCCGGGCGTGAACGGATCGAGGAGGCGGAACGGCGGGCGGTTGCCGTCGGGAAACCGGCCTTCGCTGACATTGGCGGATTGGGTGCCGAAGGCGACGGCATCGACGAGCTGGCCATCGGCGGCGAACAGCATGATGGACTCACCGTTGGCGCTGAGCCGGAAGTTCACGTGCAACCGTCCGGGCGGCTCCGTCTGGCTGGTTTCCTCGTCGGCCCAGACCAGCTGGAAGCCGCCGGCCGGGATCTCGAAGCCGTCCCCGATGATGTATTGAGTGGGATCGGCGGGGTTGTCGGTCAGGCGGTAACCGGCGAGGTTCACGGGTTCATCGTTGGGATTGTGGATTTCGAACCAGTCGTCCGCATCCTGGTCGGCGGGATCGAGGACGCTGCCGTTGTTCGACGCCATCCATTCGTTGATGAACAAGGCCAGGGGCGGCGTGGCCGGGTTGTTGGTGTTCCCCGGGGTGGGGTAATGGAACGTGTCGCGCCAGCTGTTTTGACCGGGCGGATAAGTGCCGTAGGAACGGTCCGGGGGAACGTCGGAGTAATGGTAATAATCCAGGATCCGCGTAGTGCCGGCGACGGACTGGGACAGGTAGACGGAGCCGTTGGTCGGGTTGAGCCGGAAGCTGGCGTGCCAGTGAGCCGTGTCGGATTGCTCGGGCTGCGCGTCGGCCCAGACGAGCCGGTATTCGCCGGGCTCCAGGGGCGGGCTTTCGGGAAAGGCCCAGGCCGTGAGGCGGCCGAGGTCGGTGGAGAGGTAACATCCGTCCAGGCTGAGCCGTTCGGAGCCCGCGTTGTGGATTTCGATCCAGGGATCGATTTCGGCGCGGTTGTCGGCGACGGTGGATTGGTTGTCGGGCTGGATCTCGCTCAGCCAGAGAGGCGGGTATGGCGGCAGGGATTGGGCGCCGGCGTTTGGCTCGCCGGGCGTGGCCAGGATTTCCTCGATGAGGAGTGAGGTGCGGAAGAGCGAGCTGACGCGCGCACTGAGGTTGGTGCCGGCGGTGCCGGGTTTGTACCAGAAGCTGAGGGTATAATTGGTGCTCCTCGTGATCGTGGCCAGCTCCTGGTAGAACGTGGTCAGGGACGCGCCGCCGGGGGCGACGACCAACTGCAAACAAGAGCCGCCCGAATGGGCGTCGGTCCCGATGACCATGGAATTGGTGGCCAGCGGGCCAAGGCCCCACGAGGCCAGGCCGGATTCGAAGCCGGGGTTGTCGAGCACATTGGTGCCCTGGCCGGGGGTGTCTTCCTGGGCGAAGCGGATGTCATCCAGATAAACATCGCCGCCGCTGCTTTCGAAGTAGAACGAGAGCCGGAAGGGTGTTGTGATGACACTGCCGACGTTGCGGTTGGTGCTGAAGAAACGCCAGCCCTGGCCGTCGGTCCAGTTGCTCACCCGGCTGTTGTCCTGCAGCGGATCGAGGACCTGGAGGGACGGCCCCTGCCCATTCGCGGCGGTGGGCCAGGGGGCCAGGTCGTCGTAAGTGACACGGTCCACTTCAATTTCCTCCCCCGGCGCCGCGCCCGGCATCCGAAGGCTGAGGGTTTCGCCGTCGTTGTCGAGGGCGCCTTCGAATTCGGCGAACACGGGCTGGTCGTTGCCGAAGGCGGCGCCGAAGGCGATGGCATCGCGGGCGAGGACGATGAATTGGCCTGGGAGAAGGGTTGAGCCGGACGGGAAGGTGAAGCCGAGGCCATTGACGCGCCAGCCTGAGAGGTCGAAGGCATGGGTGGCGGAGGTGTTGTGGAGTTCAACGAAGGAGGTGTCTGGGGTGAGGGGATTGAACATGATTTCACTGATGACAACGACCCCGACCGGGGAAAGGTTGGTGCCGGAGAACGTCACCGCCAGGTCGCGGGTGGCGCCGTCAACGGGGTGGCCCAGCCGGTCCACGCCGGCGATCGTCAGCAGGTTCGATCCTGCCGGCACCGGAATGCGCAGCGTCCAGTTGCTGACCGAAGCCCACGCGGCCGGGTAGGGCTGGCCGTTGACGGTCAACGCAGCCACGCCAACCGGCGCGGTGCCGTTGAGAACAAGCAGGTTGGTGTCCAGCGTGACCTGGTCGGGGGCGGCCACGGCGAAGGGGGCGGCGACGGTCGCCAGCTGGGTGAGGAGCCAGGCACGGCGTTGCGCGACGAAGCCGGGGAGGCTGTAGCCGCGGCCGCTGGACACCAGGGGCGATGTGAGGTTCACGCCGTTCGCCACAAACGCGTCGTATTTCGCCGTCACAATCGGGGTGACGGCCTCGGCGGTGAAGAAGGTGTTGACGGCTTCCTCGAGGGCGCGCCAATAGGCGCGGACGAAGACGGGGGTTTGGTAGAGGCGCTGCACGGTGGGGTCGATGTTCCCCGGGAACAACGGCGCATTGTAGAGTTCGTTGTCGATGCCGATGCCCGCGCCCAGGCCGACGTCGAAATCCCAGCAGAACAGCTTCCAGCCGCTGCGTTCGGGCTTGTACAGATAGGTGTTCTTGTAGTTGGGATTGCCGAACGCATCCCAATACGAGGCCAGGTCGTTCATGGCGAACGTGCGCATCCAATGCTCCATGTCCACCTGGCTTTCAACAGCGGGGATGTAGGCCGCCCCCTGGCTGTTCACCGCGTCCACCAAGTCCAGCAACACCCGGAAATCGTTGGCCGAACCGCGCATCGCCCGCGGTTTCCAGTTCCAGCGGTAGCGCGCGATCTTCTTCTGCCCGCCGGTGGTGGCGAAGATTTCGAGCGTGTTGGGAGTGCCGCCCTCGCGGGCCTGGTTGTCGGCGTATTCGAAGTAGAAATTGGTTTTGAACAGGTCGCCTTCGTCGTCTTCGGGGAACCATTCCTCGAGGACGTCGGTGCCGGGTTGCTGGACGTCGTCGTAGATGGTGCCGCGGCGGGTGCCGTTGACGAACATGTGGATGTAGCGGCGGTAGAGGTTGGGGAGCCCGTATTGCTCGAGCAGCCAGAACATCATTTGTTCGCGCTGGTTGGTGGGGTCGCGCACGGGCCAGTCCAGCGTCACATGATCGTCCCCGAGGAGCAGGTCGTCATCGGGGTAGAGGATGTCGTAGCCGCACAGGTTGCCTGAGGGCGTGGTGTAGCCGGGGCTGGTCCACGCGCTGCCGGCGAAGTAGGACCCGGCATTGTAGATGATCCGATGGCTGCCGTAGACAAACGTCACGTCCAGCGCCTCGTTGCTCATCTTCTCGCGGTTGGTCCAGAAATCGAACGTTGCCTGCGTCATCCACATCCGGTAGGTGCCAAAGGCGCCGGCCGGCACCGACTCGCCGGTGCGCACCAGGCATTCGCGCGCGGGGGCGTCGGCGGGGAACTGGCTGGCGGCGGGTGTGGCGGCTGCGTCGGTGGCTTCGATGCGGAACGCGACCAGGCGGGAGGCGGACTGGCCGGGGATCACCGCTCCGTAGACGCCGTCGCCGGCCACCAAGTCGCCGCTGGTGCCGTCGTCGCCCATGGGGACGCTGACCAGGGTGCTGGCCGGATCGATGCGATAGCGCAGCGTGACCGCCGCCACCCCGTCCGCATCATGCACGCGCGCCTGGACGCGGATGGGCTGGTTGGCCGCCGGCAGCGCGGGGCGATGGCTCACGGCGGTGATGGCGGGGGGCGCATTGGGGACGGCGGTGCTGTTGGGTGCGCCCGGCGTGCCCAGGTTGGCCGGAACGGTCATGAACCCCACCGCCTCCAGGTAGTTCTCCTTGAACCGGAACAGGATCTCCGGCTGCCCGCGCAACCAGCGCACCCAGGCGCGAATGGTGGCCGTGTTGTTCGCGTTGAACGGCGAACTGAAGGTGGCACGCACAAAATTCACCGTGTCGCCCCGGTCCGTCGCCCGCAGGTGCAGCGACCGTGCGCTGTTGTGGCCCTCGGCGGTTTCGAGGGACGTGCGGCGGTGGGTGCCTTTGAAGACCCAGCCGGCGGTGCCGGACTCGAAGGTGGAGTTGGGGATGCGGTTGCCGCCCGCGGGCGTGACGGCGATGACTTCGACGTCGTCGACCAGGGCTTCGCCGGCGTCTTGGAGGTGGATTTGGAGGTTGGTGCTGGCGCTGCCGGTGCCGTGGTCCAGCAGACCCGTATGTTCCACCAGCGTCCACGGCGCCTTGGCGGTCTCGTCGCTGTCCGCCCAATTGGCCGCCAGCCGGTTGTCGCTGCGCGGGTCTTTCAGCTCGAGGCTGCTGCCGCCGCCGTCGGCCCACATGCCCCAACGGCCGCCGTCGGCGTAGACCACTTCGTCGGCGACCACAAAGAAGGTGTTGGTGCGGACGAGGCCGCTGACGGCGTTGGTTTCCAGGTCGAACTCGGGCATGGCCAGCACCAGGCGGTCGCCGCCGTCTGCGAGCGTGCCGCCGAAGTCGCCGACGACCACGGCGGGGTTCAACCCCGGGTGGTTAGTCAGAAGGCGCGCCGCGTTCTTGGCGACAACCAGGTAACCGCCCGGGTCGATCGCGGTTCCGGGGGGGAAGGCGTAGTCGATGCCGTCGCTGAAACGCCAGCCGCCCATCTCCACCGCCGTCTCGCCGCGGTTATACAGCTCCACATACTCGTCTTCCGCATCGTTTGAAATCGGGTGGTACATGATCTCGTGAATCACCACGTTCCGAATCCGCATGGGCGCGTTGGGCGCGTCGGGGCTCGGGCACGTCAGTTCCTGAAACAGCTCGGCGCCGTCGGGGTATCGCCCGAAGGCGACGCCGTTGGCCTGGCCGCCGTAGCGCAGGCAGTCGATCACGCGCTGCTGGTCCGGGCTGACGAGATAGACCGTTTCGCCGTCGGCGGCGAGGGCGAACCCGAGCTGGGTTTCGTCGAACGTCAGGAAGCCGTTGGCGGGCAGCGTGGTGTCGGCGGGGATCTGGAATTTGTTGGTGGCGGGGTCGTCGGACAGCCAGCCGCCGGACACATCGACGGGGACAGGACTATGATTGTAGAGTTCGAGGTAGTCGAGATTGGGCAGGTCGGTATGGGCCAGGATCTCGTTGATCACCACGTTCTCCAGCGGTCCGGCCGGGACCGGGTCGGGCGCGCCTGGTGAGCCGCCACGCTGTGCGCTGGCGGCCCAGGCATGGGGATCGCGTTCGCCATGCGACGGCCGGACCAACACGAGCGAGTGGCCCGTCCCGTCGGCCGCCGCCGGCCAGGGCGGCTGGTCGTCGTAGGTGACATCGAGCACCACGCCGCCGGATGGTTTCAGGAGTTGCAGGCGTCCGCCGTTGTTGGCGAGGCGGTTGGTGGCGCCGCCCAGCACGTTGGCCAGGCCATAAACCGCCATCACATCCTCAGGCACGGGCGCAATGACCACGTAGCACAGACCTTCGATGCGCGTGCCGGCCGGGAAGGTGTAGTCGAGTTGCCCGGCCAGCCGATACCCGCCCAGGTCTTCGTAGAATGGATTCGAATTGTAGAGTTCCACGAACTCCAGGGTGCGGCCGTCGGCTCGTTTCGGGGGATGATACATGATCTCGGTGAACGCCAGGCCGGTCCGCCGGCTGGAGGGGCCCGCCGGTTCGTAACTCAGCTGGGCCGGGCTGAGAACCACAATGGACAGCGTGGCCGCATCGCTGGTCGCCATGCCGGCGGCGTTGGTCACCACCACGTCGTACGCGCCGGCATCCGAAGAGCCGGCGCTGGGGATGCTGAACGAGGCGCTGTTGGCGCCGAGGATGGGCTCGCCATTCAGGCGCCATTGGTAGAACAGCGGTTTCGCGCCGTAAATGCTCACCTCGAACGTCACCGCGTCCCCCTGACCCACGGTCGCCGAAACCGGCTGCTCGAGGATGGACGGCGGCGTGCCGGGAGGCGCCTCGTAGTCGGCGGTGCCGCTCAGCTCGACCCGGAAGGCGGTGGGATTCACCGCGGTGCCGGCGTTGTTGATGACGAAATCGAGCGTGTTGGTGCCTTCCCGAAAACCGCTGCTGATGGTCCAAGACGCCGACCACGCCCCAAAGTTGCCGTCGTAGTTGATCCCGGTGCCGACGCCGTTGATGCGGATGTCGGTGGCCGCGTTGTCGGACGTCCACCGGCCCGTGATGACGGCCGAACTGGGTTCCAGCCCGGTCAGGTCGAAGGTCAGACGGTAGACATAGTCGCCGGGCTGATTGCCGTTGCCTTGGGCCGCCTGGGGCCCCAACCACTTCGAGCTGGGACCGTTCGCGATCCACACGCCGTTGGCGGCGGGCACGATCGGCCACCCTTCATTGACCACCATCGCGTTGGGCCCCGGAAATTGCGTGTCGGTGCTTTGAATCATCCGGTAATGCGGGTCCACGCTGCCCCCCGGCAGCAGCGCGCCACTGGTGCTGACGCCCGTGTTGTAAAGGCCCGGAATCGACGCGGCCGGCAGCCCGCCCGGAATCGCCGCCAGGCCCAGGCTCGCCGCCAGGAACGATGAAAACAATCTGGTCAAGGTCATAGGTGCGCATGTCGCCACGGCATCGGACCTGAGGAAACCCTCAGAGGGTGGATCTCGCGGCGGTATGATTTGGTGCTCGACCATGAGTACCACATTTCCGGGCAAAAACCAACTCAAATTTCCAGTCCCTTGTCCGCCTCGCTCCCCGCACCCCTGGCAGGCCGTCGGACTGTGCTTGCTGGCCAGCCTGTCTTGAACGACCGCAGACGCCCCCTGGAATCCGCGCGGCCCGCTCGACACGAGGCGCGCGTTTCGCAATAATCCGTGCCGCGGCCGGCGGGCGGACAGCGCGCCGCCGCATGCCGATGAAACCGAATTGGTCCAAGCCGTTCGCGCGCCCGATCCGGATCGAGCCCAAGCCCGTGGAAGCGGACCTTTCGCAATTCGAGTTCACCATGGACCTGCTGCGGTGTCTGCCGGGAACGGTGGCGCGTGAATTCGAGGCGCTGCCGGTGGGCTTGCACGGCGGCATCCTGTGGGTGGCATTGCCCAAAGGATCCTCCGACGCCACCATGGCCCGCCTCCAAACCGCCCTCCGCCGCACCCTCCGCTTTTTCCTGGTCGACCCGGAATCGCTGCGGGTGCTGCTCAACCGGTATTATGGGCCCCCGAATGACCCGCGACGCGGGCTGTTGCCGGGGCGGATGGCGATGCGCCGCAGGGGCCGGCTGCCCGGCGATTAACGGGCGACTGTGTCCGGCAGGCCTTCCAGCCTGGTGATGTGCAGGATGGAACAGCGCGCGACAAATTCCGCCAAGCCACTGTCTTTAAGCAAACGCTTTCATTTTCCGACCGGATGAGGTATGGATAACGTGTCCCGAATCGCGGCGCCGCAGGCGCCAGGTGGTGCTTTGCAGGCGTCGTGCGAGGGTGTGTCGGTTGAATCGTCCGCTTCCTCGGGAAGCGGTCTCGACATGTTGTCCATGATCCTGACTTGTTCGTCATCCTGTCGGTGCGCCACCGTCGCCGCGCTGCTGTGCGCCGGCGCCATGGCTTGCACGCTCCACGCCCAGACGGGCCTGTTCACCTTCCAGATCGGCACGCCGCCCCTGGTGCGGCACGACGACCTGTGGCGGTTCCATGTGGGCACCAACGCGCCGCCTCCGGGTTGGCAGACCAATCATGAAGTCACGCTCGGCACGTCGTGGGGCACTGGCCCGGGCGGTTTCGGGTATGATGACGGCGATGACGCGACGGATCTGACGGTGATGTACAACCGTGCCTCGACGCTGTATATTCGGAAGACGTTTGTGATTGGCGAGGCGATCGATCCCAGCCGGCGCCTGGAGTTGACGGTGGATTACGACGACGGGTTCGTGGCCTACCTGGATGGCGTGGAAGTCGCCCGCTCGCCGAACGTGCAAACCAGCGTCGGCGTCGAACCCGCTTTCAACGCCGTCACTCGCCCGGGTGCCAATCATGAGGCGCTCGGCTACCGGGGTCTGGCCGTGGATGTGTTCGACTTGGGTGAGGTCGGCAGCCGGCTTCAGCCCGGCACCCATGTGCTGGCCGTGCTGGGCATCAACTCCGCCACCACCAGCAGCGACTTTTCGCTCATCGCCGACCTGCGCGTCCCCGGCGGTGCGGATGTATCCACCGAGGGCGGTTTTTTTTCGCTGGTGGCGTCCAATACGGTGCTGTTGTCCGGATCCAACACCATGGCCGGGGCCCTCCGCGTCGCGGTGAACGGTGTGGACGCGTCCTTCGTTCCGGGTTCGGGCGAATGGTCCCACGTGCAGCCGCTGGTGCCGGGCATGAACCGGCTTTATGCCGCCGCGCTCGACGCCAGCGGGGCCGTCCTGGTCTCCGTCAGCCGGGACATTGTGTCGGAAACCGCGTCCACATGCATCGGAGGCGTGTTAGCCGGCGATGCGACGTGGAACGTGGGGCAGGGGATCGTGCGCGTGACCAATGCGTTGACTGTGCCCGCCGGAGTCACGTTGTCCGTGGCACCCGGCGTGGTGGTCCTGCTGGAGCCGGAGGCGTCCATTCTCGCGCAAGCCGGGGGCGCCATCCGCGTCACGGGATCCGGCGAGAGTCCGGTGTGGTTTTTGCCGGCCGACGGTGCGACCACGTGGGGTGAGCTGTCGGCAAGCGGAGCGAACTCGGAACTCAGCCTGCACTTTGCCGAGGTGGTCAACGGCCAGGTGCGGGCAGCGACGAACGCGGTGGCGACCGTGGAAGATTCCGTGCTGCGGGATTTCGTTTCCG
Source organism: Verrucomicrobiota bacterium (assembly GCA_016935555.1). GTDB lineage: Bacteria > Verrucomicrobiota > Verrucomicrobiia > Limisphaerales > JAFGQR01 > JAFGQR01. Next base: position 24,393 of record JAFGQR010000160.1, on the reverse strand, counting down.
AGGGGGTGCTGTTTGTGTCGGGCGCGAGCGCCCAGCAGATGACGCTGCGCCGCACGCATCTTGCCCGCTACGACCAGTGCCGGTTCAGTCAGACGCCCCTGCTGATCGAGGATTGCCTCGTCGAACACGTCGGCTCGGATGCCACAGACGTTGCGGATCAACCGGACGTGGTCATCCGCCGCACCACCTACCGGTTCGGAACCGGCACGGGAACCGATGCGATCGACAACGGCGGCTGCCCGCGAATGCGGGTTGAGAGCTGCCTGGTGCACGATTTCCCGGACAAGGGCGTGTCGATTGCCGCGCTGTCGCACGGCACCGTGGTGCGCAACACACTGGTCTATCATGCCGCTTACGGCATCTCGGTGTATTCGGCCTCGAACTGCGTCTTCGAACAAAACACGCTCGTCTCCAACACAACCGGCATCGCCGCCTACGTCCGGTCGGGGTTCCCAGGGCCGGGCCTGGCGGCGGCGACGAACACCATCGTCTGGGACAACGCGACGAATATCCACCTGGCCGGCGGAGGCGCAATCACCGCCGCCTACTGCGACATCGAAGGCACCAACTACCCCGGCTTCGGCAACCTCAGCCTCGATCCCCGCTTCCTCGACCCCGCCCTGCATGACTACCGCCTGGCCCCGGATTCGCCAGTCCGGTTTGCCGGCGCGGGCGACGCCGACATGGGCGTCTTGGTCCCGGTCGGCGGCATGCCTCCCGCGCCCTTTGACCTCGCCGCACACGCGCCCGGCACCAACGCCATCCAGCTCGCATGGCAGGAGGACGCCGACAACGAATGCGGGTTCGAAATCCAACGCTCGACCAACGCCATCGCGTGGCAGCCGCTGGCCGGCGTCGGCCCCAATACCCGCGCGTTCACCGACCTCTCGGCGGCCATCGGCCAGCCGTATTTCTACCGCGTCCGCGCCACCAACGGGTCGGGCCTGTCCCGATTCTCGAACCTCGCCGCGGCAACCCGCCAGCCGCCGGTCCTCCTCGCGGGCGGCACGCTGCCGGGCGACACGGTGTGGTCGCCGGCGGCGGGCACGGTGTTGGTGGTCTCGCCGGTCGTGGTGCCCGAAGGCATCACCCTGAGAATCGAACCGGGTACGGTGGTCCGGCTGACGAATCGCGCCGGCCTGCGGGCCACCAGCGGCGGGGCCATCGACGTGGCCGGCGCACCGGGTGCCCAGGTGGTCTTCACCGGTGCGAACCCCCAGGACATGTGGGGCGGGCTGTCAGCCGTCGGCACCGACGCCTCGCTGGTCGTGCGCCATGCGGAGATCCAGGGCGGCTGCGTCGGCGCCACCAACGCCACCCTCCTGCTCGAAGACTGCTACCTGCACGACTACAAAGACGGCGGTTACGCCATCGGCGGGTGCGAAAACGCCGTCGTCACCGTCCGCGGCTGCCATTTCCGCACCTACCACGAGACATTGTGGCGGGGCAGCTTGGTGGTGATCGAGGACAGCCTGTTCGAGTATGCGGACAATAGCAGCAGCGACGCGTTGGATTTCGACGGTGTGCTGCCCGGCTCCACCATCCGCCGCTGCACCTTCCGCCACGGGCCGCAGACCAACACCGACGCGATCGACCTCGGACCCGGCCTGGGCCATTACTCCGTCGGCGTCGCCATCCTGGATACCCTCATGTACGACTTTCCCCACGACGGCGGCATTTCCGCCGGCGAAGGCGTGTGGGGGCTCACCGTGAGCAACTGCCTGATCTACGGGTGCCGCGGCGCCATCAAGGGCAAGGAAACCGGCGCGGGCGAGTTTGCCGAGCACCCCACCACGATGGGCGTCTACCAAAGCACGGTCGTCGACAACCTCGTGGCCGGCTATTCGAATTTTCTGAAGACCTGTTCGACCTGCCTCGCCGGCAAAATCACCAACTCCTACAACAACATCGTGTATGGGAACCCGATCGACATCGTGCTGCTGGGCCAGGGCACCCTCGACGCCGATCACACGCTCTTCGGCAGCACCAACGTCGTCGGCAATGGCACCTTCACCGCCGGCCCGGGCGTCCTCGTGGCCGACCCGCTGTTTGTCAACGCCGCCTTGCGCGACTACCGCCTCCAACCCAATTCGCCCGCGCTCCATGCCGGCCGCAGCGGCGAGGCCCTGGGCTGCCGGTTCCCCGTCGGCGCGCCCATGGCCGCCAGCCATCCCTCCATCGAATCTCTCGCCGTCACGGGTGCCACCGCCCGGATCCGGTTCTGGGCCGATTGCGAAAAGTCTTACACGCTCCAGGGCAGTCCGGACCTGTCCGGGAGCGTCTGGACCACCATCACCAATATCCCGCTCCGGTCGCTGCCGGCGCTGATCGAAGTCAACGAGAGCCTCACCGCGGGACACCGGTATTACCGGTTAACCACCCCGTAGTTTCCTGTCAGGTTCCCAACGACAACATGTTGTGGTTGGAATGTGCAGCTCGGCGGGTTGGGAACCTGGCAAGAAACTCTGCCGTGGTCAGCGGAGGATGCCGGGGCCGGCGAGGGCGACGAAGTTGCGCAGCAGCTGCAGGCCCACGCGCTGGCTTTTTTCGGGATGAAACTGTGTGGCATACACGTTGTCCTTCCAAACCGACGACGCGAACACGTCGCCGTGGTCGGTCCAGGTGGCGACGAGGGAGGGGTCAGTCGTGCGGGGGTAGAAGCTGTGGACGAAATAGACGTGGCTGTGGTTGGGGATGTGCCAGTAAAGGGGGCACTCGGGCTGTGCGATGTCGAGTTGGTTCCAGCCGATCTGGGGAATTTTCAGGCCGGGGCGCTCGGTGAACCGGACGACGCGGCCGGGAAACAGCGCAAGGCCCGGGGCGCGGCTGTTGAATTCCTCGCTGCGTTCAAACAGCGCCTGGTAGCCAATGCAAATCCCCAGGAACGGCCGTCCGGACCCGATGAAGGTCTTGAGTGCGTCGAACAGGTCCTGGCGCCGCAGGGCCTGGACACAATCGTCGAAGGCGCCGACGCCCGGCAGCACGGCGGCGCGCGCCTCGCGCAGCGCTTCGGGGCGGGTCACAATGCGCACGGTGGCGCCGACATGGCGCAGGGCTTTTTCGACGCTGCGCAGGTTGCCGGAGCCGTAATCGAGCAGGGCCACGGTGTTCACGGGCGCCACAGTAGAGCGCCGGGCGGGGGCGTCCAGCGACAAATGTTGGTTTCGGCGGCAATAGTGCTGGCCCGCGGCGCGCCGGTGCGTTAGAAGGAAGGACGTCCGCGGGCTGACGAGGTGCCGTGGTGCCTGTTGCGATGTTGAACGGAAAGAACGTGGTGGTGGTGATGCCGGCCTACAACGCCGCCCGCACCCTGATGCGCACCTACGAGGAGGTGGCGGCGCACGAGTTCGTCGATCGGATCATCCTCGTGGATGACGCCAGCCAGGACGCCACCCTCGCCATCGCGCGGCAGTTGCCGCGGGTCGACGTCCACCGCCACGACCGCAACCTCGGCTACGGGGCCAACCAGAAGACGTGCTACCGCCTGGCCCTCGACGCCGGCGCCGACATCGTGGTCATGATTCACCCCGACTACCAATACACCCCAAAACTGCTTCCCGTGATGGTGTCCCTGATCGAGCAGGGGCTTTACCCGTGTGTGCTCGCCTCGCGCATCCTGGGTGGCTACGCCCTGCAAGGCGGCATGCCCTGGTGGAAATATGCCGCCAACCGGGCGCTGACCCTTGTCGAAAACCTCCTGACCGGCGCCAAATTGTCCGAATACCACACCGGCTACAGGGCCTTCTCCCGCGACATCCTGGAACGACTGCCGCTGGATCAGAATTCGGACGATTTCGTTTTCGACAACGAGGTGCTGCTGCAGGTGCTGTGGTTCGGCTACACCCTCGGCGAGGTCACCTGCCCCACCCGCTACTTTCCCGAAGCCTCGTCGATCAACTTCCGCCGCAGCCTGGCTTACGGCTGGGGCTGCCTGAAGACGGCGGTGCTTTATCGCCTGGCCATGATGCGCCTGGCCGACACACCCCTGTTCCCGCCGCGCCTGCATCCCTGAGCCCCACGTGATTTCCCCGGCGAGCCGCACCGCGTCCGCCCGCGCCCCCCAGCAATCTGCGGTTCCCAACGTCTCGTGGCAGGAGGCGGCGTTCGCGGGGCGGACCGGAACGCGCCCAAGCGGTTACGGCGATGAAGTGCATTGCGCCGCTGCAGTCGCCCATTTCGGCCTTTACAGCACCCCCGCCGCCCGCCAGCTTGCGGCTTGTGAGAACATTGACCGTCCTGACGATGCTGTGGATCGCCGGCGTGGGCCTCCCCGCCCGGGCCGCGTCCGCCGCACCCTCCACGACACCGTCGCCGATCACAGAGACGTCCTCCGTGACGGAGCCGTCCGCGGCCCGGCCGAGTCCAGGCGTGCAAGCCGCCCAGGCGATTTCCACCATCACGGGTGTCGCCATCTCGCCGCTCTTGGGTGTCAGCGCCGTGGGTGCATGGACCTACCTGCGCGCCGCTCCCGAAGAGCGGGCGCGGGTGCCGTGGTATGGGCGGCCGTGGTTTTGGATTCCGGGGCTGCTGGTGGTGGGGGTGTGTTTTGCGAAGGATGTCATGGGGCCCGCGGTGCCGCTGGCCTTGAAGAAGCCCATGGACGCGATCGAGCTGTTCGAGAACAAGCTCAGCGGCCTGATTGTGGCCGGCGCCTTTGTGCCGCTGGTGGCGACCGTTTTCCAGGCCGTGTCCTCCGAGGGCGCGTGGTTTCCGGGTGCAGGTCTGGCGATGGCCGACCCGCGGAGCCTGGTGAACCTGCTGACGGTGCCGGTGGCGATCGCGTGTTTCGGGCTGGTGTGGATGGCGTCGCATGTGGTCAATGTGCTGATCGTCATCAGCCCCTTCGCCACGCTCGATGCGGCGCTCAAATCGGCGCGCTTTTTCCTGCTGTCCACCGTGGCCGCAACGGCCTTCGCCGATCCGTATGTGGGGGCGGCGTGGTCGGTGGTGCTGGTGGTGGCCGCGTATTTTCTTGCCGGCTGGTCCTTTCGGCTCACCGTGTTCGGCAGCGTGTTCGCGTTCGACCTGCTGACGCTGCGCCACAAGCGGTTTGCGCCGAAACCCGGCCGCACATGGGCCTTCACCGCCCGCAAACTCGGCACGGTCCCGGTCCGCACCTATGGCCGCCTCACCCCGGGCCAGGACCGGCTCACGCTTCGCTACCGCCCCTGGATGGTCCTGCCCGCGCGCACCGCCATCCTGCCATCCGGACCGTATGTGATGGAACGGGGCCTGTTGAATCCGGGGGTGATTCAGGACGACGGCGGCAAGCACCGGTCGCTGGTCCTGCTGCCGCCGCGGTACCGCACCCATGAACGCGCCGTGACAGAGTCGCTCGGCCTTGGCGACGTGCGGGATGCCGCCATCGTCAGGGGCATGCGAGCCGTCTGGCAGTGGCTCAAGGCGCTGCTCGGCTCGGGAGCAAAGGTGGCGCTGGCCGCGGCCCTGGTTATGGCGCCGGCCGGGGCGGCATCGGCCGCCGCGCCGCCCGCCGCCCCGCGCGCGGCGCGCTCCGTGCATTGGGGCTGGCAGGGCCCCGAAGGCGAGTGGTTTCACACCGCAATGGCCGTCGACGAGTCCGTGCCCGGCAGCTACTTCATGGCCGCCGGCTGGAACACAGGTTATTTTGGGATCCAGGAATTGGGCAACGGCCGGAAGGTCATTTTGTTCTCGGTCTGGGATCCCACCCGCGGCGACAACCCGGCGGCGGTCAAGCCCGAGGACCGTGTCGAGTGTCTGCACAGCGATCCGGAGATGCGAATCCGGCGTTTTGGCGGCGAGGGGACTGGCGGGCAGTGCATGGGCGATTTCGACTGGCAGCTGGGCCAGACCAACCGTTTCCTCGTGCGCGGCGCGGTCCAGGGCAACACGACGGCCTACGCCGGATACGTGTGGATGCACGCGGCCCGGCAGTGGAGGCATCTGGTCACGTTCCGAACCCGCACCGGCGGGCAGCCGCTGAAGGGGTATTACTCCTTTATCGAGGATTTCCGGCGCGACACCCGCAGTGCGCAGCAGCGCCGCCGCGCCCGATTCGGCAACGCCTGGGTCAACTCCACCGCCGGCGACTGGGTCCCCCTGCTGCGCGCGCGCTTCACCGCATCGACCTCGTCCTGGGAGGCCCAAGACACCATCAACGCCGGCTTGCAGGACGGCTGGTTCTTCCTGGAAACCGGCGGCCACACCACCAACCAGCTCAGGCTGCGTTCCCTCGTCGAACAGCCCCCCTTTCCTCTGCCCCGCCTCGACACGCCACCGCCGGCCGCGCGGACGTCATCCCCATAGTAACGCCGAGCACGAGCGTGATCCGCAGCCCACGAGTTTCCGGGCTCAAGGATTCTCGCGCCGTGCCTGGCCCAGGCGCATGACCCAGGCGACGAATCCCAAGAGGGCGAACGTGGCGGTCAGGACGAGGAACCGCAGGCCGAGGGAGGCGGGCTGGACGGCATGGGCTTCGAGGGCGATGCGCATGTCGGCCCAGGGGTTGACTTGGACGGTGCGGCGGAAGGTCAGGAGCCGGCCCTGCTGGGGAATGTTGGCGCGGATGGCGGTGGCGCTGGCGACGGCGGCGTCCTGTTGCTGGACGAGGCGTTCGGCGAGGCGCATGAACGCCGCGTTTTCCTCGGCAGACCGGCTGTCGATGATCTGCCGGGCTTCCTGCTGGGTGTACGCACTGCCTTTGCGCCCGCGCAAGTCGCGGAGTTTGCTTCCGGCGGCATCGGTTTCGCCGGCGACCGTGGCTTGGCGCAGGTTCAACCCCATGAGCGCCTGTTGGAGCTTCAGGTTGTGGAGTTGCACCCGGGCGTCCTCGTTGAAGGCGTCGTCGTGCGTCGACAGCCCGTAAGCGGCCTGGAACGCGCGCCGGGCCTGCTGCGGGTCGCCGCGCTTGAGCCACGAGTTGCCCATGGCGAGCATCTGTTCGGCCTCCCTGGTCTTCTCTTGTTTCAAGCTCGCTTCGGTGGCGAGGTAAGTTTCCACGTTGGCCACGCCCGGCCGCGCCACGCCCCGGTCTTCCTGGAGTTGGAGCGTGCCGTCCCAGTCGGCCAGCTTCCACTTTTCGTTCAGGTAGACGCGCCAGGCGATGTTTTCGATGGGCAGATCGAACTTGGGGCCGAGCAGCTCGAGGTTGAGGGAGCGGCTGCGGGCAGCGCCGATGCGGCTGCTGTAGAAGAACTCGACGGCCATGGGACCGGCGGCGCGTGACTGTTGTTCGAGGGGGATCAGGATGTTGGTGGCGGTGGTCCAGGGCCAGACGCCGTTTTGGTTGACGAAGGCGAACCAGAACTGGGCGTTCGCGGGGAGGGTGAGGTGGAGCAGCCGCTTGTCGCCCGGCAGCATCGCCATCTGAACATGCGTGAGCATGACGCCGTCGTCGGAAATGACCGAGGTGAGGGTGGTGCTGTTGACGCGGGCGGGCAGCAGTTTGGCGGCTTCGTGGCGCTCGATCTGGAGCGCCAGCGCAAACGCCGGATCCACCAGCCGGAACGCGAGGTGCGCCGCGGTGGCCGGGAGATCCTGCAGCAATGCCCGCGGGATGGATTGCCATTCCGTCGGCTGCAACGCGAGCGGCACCGCGCCGGCCCGGATCTGCAGGCGGTCGCCGGATTGCAGCGTGAGAAATCCACGGTGCAGATCCGCATCGGCGGCCTGCGGGCCGCGCACGACGGTGTGGGTCGCCTGTTCGGGAACGGCCACCTGGTAACTGACCTGCAGGGCGTATTTGCCGATGACACGGCGGTGCAACTTGACCTCCCACTCCTGGGCGCCATCTGCGGGCGCGTGGGTGCTCCGGAGGAAATCGGACAGCTGCTCGCCCTTGAACAGGACGCTCTCGGCGTTGGTGGGCAGGCGCACATGGAGCAGCTTGAGGCCGGTGTTTTCGATCTGGTAATGAAGATTGGCGCTGACCTTCATCTGCGCTTCGCTGACGAGGACATGCTGGAGGCTGGCGACCTGGATCCAGGGCGGCACCTGTTCGATGTTCAGCGCCAGGCTCCATGGCACCTGCTGCAAACGAAATGCCAGCACCCCCTTCTGCCGAATGCTGGCTTCCTGGGGGTCGAACGCGGCGACGCCGTCCGACGCGGCCGCCTGGAGCCGCAGGCCCTGCTCCGGCACAATAATCAGCTGGCCCCGCTGTTTGGTGGCTTCCCGCACGACAAACCGCGGCACCGTCCAGTTCGTCACCGCGCGCAGGCCGGGCCCGGCCAGGCTGATGGCGAATTGCTGGGCGCCTTCGGTTTTGCCTTTGAGATGAAGGGTGATCAGGCGGGCCTGGTTGGTTTTCGCCTCGGTCCAATGGCTCAGCGCGGAGCCGCTCAGCGATTCCACATCCATCCCCGCAGGCAAGACAAAACTGAGCCGGAAGATGCCCGCCCGGGTGATGGCCACGCCCACGTTCGCCGCCAGCACCACCCGATCCTCCCCCAGCGAAAGCGTTTCCTGTGTCGTCACCCGCACATCCGGCTGCACCGCCGCCGCCTTCAAGGCCACCGTCGCTTTCAAATCCGAATACCGGAACGCGCGGCGCAGGGCCAGCCCGGTCAGACGGGCCCCCAGCAGCTGCAGAGGCGGGGCGGGGAAATCCTCGAGGAGAATGGGGGACAGCGCGCTGGCGGCCACGTCGTCCAGCTGCACCTCAGGCCCGGTGGCGATGCCCAGCTGCCCCAGCGGCTGGCCGGCCGCCTGGCTGACGGTGATCAGCCCCACGGACTGCGAGAAGGGCAGCGGGCCGGTGGCCAGCTGCGAGTAGATCGCCAGCTGAAACGGCCGCGACTGGGCCGGGCTCAGACTCACCCGCAGCTTGCGGGTGTCCGGATCGAACCGCCACAAGGAAATCAGCGACGTGCCCGGCGCCTGGGAATTCTTGGCGTCCGCCGGGGGCCGGTGTTGAGCCGGGTCCACGACGTCAATGATGGTCGCCCCGTCGGGCACGTCAAAAGTCAGTTCCGCCACTTCGCCGCGGGCGGGTCGGAGATGGGCAAGGTGAAGGCCTTCGATGACGCCCGGGGTGGGCGCGTAGAGCTGGAAGAGTTCGGCGTAGAACTCGGCCTTCTCGCGGCGCACATCCCGGCTGCGCGGTTTCCAGCCAATCCACGCATCCTGGAGGGGCGAGAGCACCAGCGTGGCCATCGTGTTCGTGCCGCTTGCGGCCGGCTGCTGTTGGGTCGACACCGCCGCGGGCGACGCGACGTCCACGTCCAGGTCCACCAGCGTGAGCTGGACCTCGTTGACGAGGCCGTATTGCGTGGGCAGCGCAAAGCCGCTTTCCCCATCCTTCCGGGTCACGTGCACTTGGTAATGGACCTCGAGGTCGAACGTGCCGGCCTTCTGCGCCAGCAGCACGCACGTCCGGCGCGGATCGTTCGGCAGCTGGACCAGCCGCATCGCCTCCGCCGGATAGACCACGCGCGTCAACACGCCGGGTTCACGCAGCAGCGGCAGCTGTTGATCCGGCTCCGCCTGCCACCGGATCTTCGCCATGCCCACCGCAAACTTGTCCTCCACACGCAACTGTTGCCGCACCGACTCCGCCAGCACCGGCTTGTCCGCCGCCGGCCGCTTCGGACGCCGCACCGCGCGCGGCCCTGGTGTCGTCGGCGCGGTGTCGGCCGCGGCCAGCAGCAGGGCAGGGGAGGGCTGGACGCGCGCGTCTGGCGCATGGATGGCCGGCGCGACGGCGGCTTGGGTGTTGGCGCGGCTTGCCCGAGCCTGCGCGGTGGTCAGGCCCAGCCCCAGCAGCCCGCTCAGCACCAGCACCGCAACGGCCGACGCCCCGGCACCGGGCTCTGGCGCGGGCGGCGCGGGCGGCGCGGGCGGCGCGGTTCGGGGCGGCATTTGCCAGAGCCGTTTCAAGGCCGGGATCGCCACCGCAACGATCGCGAGCACGCCCAGCCCAATGAAAAACGCAGGGGCGCCGTTGGGGCAGCGCAGCGCGGCCCAGCCCAGGAGCGTCCAGCCCAGCACCCACCCCACAGGACGGAACCACGTCCGCGCCGTGACGATGGAGTAGCCCCAAACCAGCAGCGCCACCAGCACCGGCCACAGCCGCCACGCCACCGCAAACGCCGACGGCGTTTGAGCGAGGTTGGCGACGTCCACACTCAGCTCGCTGTTGGCCTGCTGCACGGGCGCCACGAAGGCCAGGCTGCCGGACAGCGTCCGGGCCTCTTGCGCGGCCAGGCTGGCCAGCGTGCCCAAACTCACCAGCCCCACCGCAAACAGCACCCCCCCCACCACCATGCCGGTGAGATGGCGCGCGTCGTATCGACACCCCCCGCGTCGCCCGCCCCAGCGCCACGCCGCGATGGCCAACACCACCCCCGCCAAGCCGAACACCAACGCCGGAACCGCACGCGCGCCCTGCGGCGGGCGCATCAGCCGCGCCACCGTCGCAAACCCCGACACGTCGCTCACACCGCCGACGGGCGTCAGCGTGCCGGCGCGATAGACCAGCCGCCGGCGCGTGTCCGGCTCGAATTTCCATTCGACGAGCATGACGGGCGCGGCGACGCGCGGGGCGGAGGCGAGGACGCGCTGGGGCCGCTTGGAGCGCGAGGCCAGTTTAAGGTCGAGTTTGAGGACGGCGTTTGGGTCGGCCTGTTGCGGCAGCGGGATGAGGTTCGAGGCGGCGTCGCGGGCGGGGATGACTTTGAGGCCGTTGACGAGGGTGTCCCAAAGCTCGGTGCCCGCGGGCAGGGTCATTCGGAAATGGGGTTGCCCGCGGTTCTTCACGTAATACGTCACGTCGGTCAGCACCTCGCCTTCCTTGGAGATGCGGGTGGCGAGGGCGGCGCGGTCGACGACCTGGCTGAGGGTTTCGCCCTGGGTCAGCGGGCTGAGCGCGAGCTGCAGGTTAAACGGCCTCGACGTGTAACGGTAGGCCGCCAGGATCGGCGCGTCGAAGAATAGCCGGTATTCGGCCGGCACTTCGCCCGGGTCGAGCGGCAGCAGGCCGGCCGAGACGCTCGCCGGGCGGACCTGGAACTGGTAGGCGCTGACGACGATGGTGTGACCTTGTTCGGTCTGGGCGTCGGACGGTCGGGCGCCGGTGAAGGTGAGGGTGTCGCCCTGCGCCTTGAAGGGGCGTTCGTAGCTGGCCAGCAGGGTGTAGGTGCCGGTCACCGGCGTGTGCAGTTGCACCTCGTAGCCGCCCGCGACTTTCTGCCAGTTGCGGATGTCCTTGCCGGTAAACTCGACGCTGGCGGGCAAGGATTCGCCCGACAGTTCCACCTTGAACAACGCGATCGGCGCGCCCGAGATCACGTAGTTCATCGTGCTGCTGCCGTAGGCAATCCCTTCGCCGATGGAGAACAGGTGAAACACATCCGCTTGCACCGATTGCGGCAGCCGCTCGATGCGCAGCGTCGCCTGCCACGCCGCGTCGCTCAAACGGAACGCCGCCTGCAGCCCGGCAACTTTCCTGGGGAAAAACGCCGTCGCCACCTCCGTGAGCCCCTGCGTCGATTCCGCCGCCAGCCGGTAGCCCACGGCCGCCGACACCCCCAGCTGGCCGCGGGTGGATTTCACGCTGCTCACCTCGACGCGCGGCAGAAGCCATGTCGGGTCCGCGTGCGGCTTGTTCCGTTCGAGGCGCAGTTGCAGGACCTGGCGGCCAATGGTGGGCTGGCCATAGACCAGCCGCAGCTGGGCGGTTTCGGCCCCCTCGGGTTCGGTCAGGAAGTAATCGTTCAGCCCCGGCACGGTCAGGCGGGCGAGGACGTAACCCTTGGGCACGAGCAGCAGCAGCTCCCGCAGCGGCGCCTCGCGGATGTCCAGCTCCAATTCCGCCTCGATCGTCTGTTCGGTGTCGCCCAGGTGATATGCCAGCACCTCGGACACGCTCAGCTCCGGCAGAATGTTGTCGGCTTGGATGCGCAGCTGGCAATCCACGCTCGAGAACCGGAACGCAAACCGCTGGCTGGCCTGCGTGCCCAGCACCGCCTTGGTCGCGGCGCTTTCGGGGAATTGCTCCGGCGAGATCTGGGACAGGCCAATCGCCTGGGCGACCTCGAGGCGCACGGCGCCTTCGTTCACAATCCGGTAATACCCGGCAAACCGCACCGCGTTCTCAGGCCGCCACTGCACCGCGCCAAAGGTCTGAGGAAACGCGCCCAGCGGCGTCTGCAGCTGCACCTGGAAGGCGAACTTGTCCTTTTGCGGCTGGTTGAACTGGACCGCGAGGCGGCGATCGGCCGAGTTTGGGACGGGCTCGACGTTCCAGGAGAGGACCTGGTCGCCCTGGACGCGGGTCACCTGCCCGTCGCCGCGCAGTCCCAGCACCAGACGCGTCAGCTCGCCTTGCATCACTTTCCCCTCGAGCAACGCCACCTGCCGCATCAGGCCGGGGCTCACGCTGATCTGGCAGAGCATTTCCGCGGAGTAGAACAGCTTGCCTTCCGCTTCCGGTCGCGTTTCTTTCCATGACCAGTTCGCGTGCCCGTCGGGGGACAGGTGGGTGGCGAACTCGCTGCCGAGACGCTCCGGCTTGGCAGCCCCGGCCATCTGGAACTGCGTGTCGGGTTTCAAACCCTGGAGGACGACGGGCTGCAGCGCGCTGGGCGCCAGCCGGAAGTCCACGCGGTTCCAGCCGGCGTTCTGGCGCACCGCCGCGTCGAACCGCAGGCGCAGCGGGAACTCGCCCGCCTGGTCGGCCACGAGTGTGAACCGGCCGTTGTCAAACTTCAGCCGCCAATGCGCGCCGGACTCCACTTCCCTGAGCGCCACGTTGCCCGACAACAATTCGAGCGTGCCGCCCTCGGGCGGGTTGACCCGGACCGTCGCGGTCAGCGTGAACGCGGCATTGCTGTCGCTCAGCCGGCCGACCAGCTTGAAGTCGCGCAGCACCACCTGCCGCGCGTCCGGGTCGGCCCGGGCAACCCGCAGCGGCAGCGCATAGGCGCCCCCCTGGAACCGGAACGCCAGCGGCTCCGGCTCCGCCGGACCGGCCGCCGCCTGCATGGCGGCGGGCAGGTATTCCAAATCCACTTGCACCAGCCCCTTCGCCTGGCCGCCTTCCACCGCAAAAGCCGCCGGCGCCAGCACCCGCACAAACCCCTTGAATAGCGCCGCGTGCGGCGCGGCCCAGCCGAGGGGCGTGACCGACACCGGCAGCGCCTCCAGATCGGTGTCGGCTACGATCGCCACCGCAAATTCCTTGAGCGGCTTGCCCGTCTTCATGGGCACCAGCACCAGCGAACGCGTCTGGTTGGTTTCCTGCCGCACGTTCCAAAACAACAGGTTCGTCCCGGTCACACTCTTGATCGTGCCCTCGCCCGTAAGCGTCAACACGATCTCCTCCGGCTCGCCTTGCAAGATGTCGAACGTGGCGCTGATCTGGTGGGTCAGCTTCTCGCGCGCGACCCGGATCAGGTGCTGGAACGCGCCCACATACACCAGCTTCTTTTTGTCCTCAGGCAGATTCTTGAGCAGCGCCTGGATCACCAGCCGCGCCCGGCCGTTGGTCAGGCTGCCGTCCAGCGACACATCGGTCAGCTCGGCCGCCGACACCGCAGGCGCTTCGGCGGCGGGGGCGGCAGGGGAAAAGGCAAGGACACATCCGAGCAGCCACGACGCCAGGGCCTGGTAGGGACGCGTTCCTCCGCGTCCCACGTTTCCCCGGCAAGTCAGGGACGCGGTGGAACGCGTCCCTACCCGGTTCAAGGCGGCGCGGCCTCCCCAGTCGATCCGTTCGACGGGGACCTGGACGTCGTTCATTCCGTGCTTATTGAATGGTGCGTTTGTCATGTGATTCCACTTTCGTTCCCAGAATCCTCGGCTCAGCAACGGCTCCAGCACTTGACCTGTCCGCAAGCCGTCCCAGAAGTCGAGGATTCTACCGTCGTCCCGCGATGGCCTGGGCTTGGCGGATCATCCATTCGAGCTTTTGCGGGCGTGGGTCGAGAGCCAGCGCTTCGGGCACGCCGCGCAAGCAACCCAACAACCGGTCTGTGGTGACTTCGGCGGCATAGGGGCTGGCGACAAGCCACTCGGAGAACGCGCTGGCGGTGGCGGCCAGGCGCATCGCGGGGCTGGCGTGGTCGAGCGGCGCGGCCGCCCCGGTGTAGGGCACGGTCCACGCGTGCTCGAGATACCGGGTGGTTCCCGGCACCTTGTAGCGCACGCGCACCACCCCGATCGGGCCGTCCCCGGCGGGATGGACTTCGACGACGTAGAGGGCGTTGCCGGACTCGGCAGCGCCGATCTCGGCGGCGTCGACGGTGTTGTCGCGGAACTGTTCCTTCTTGAGCTGGTGCTTGGCGTAGCCGATCTGCCGATACGCCGTCGTCCGGCGCGGATTGAACTCGACCTGCACCTTGACGTCTGACGCGGCCACCTGCAGCGCGCCCGCCAGTTGCGCGGCAAACCCGCCGGCGGCGTCCTCGGGCGTGTTCACAAACCCGTAGCGGCCGTCCCCGTTGCGGGAGAGCACTTCGAGCAGGTCGTCGTTGTAGCCTTCCCAGCCGATACCGAAACAATCCAGCGCGATGCCCTGGGTGCGGTGGGCTTCGACCTGCGCCTTGAGCGCGGCCGGGTCCACGTTGCCCAGGTTGGCGGCGCCGTCGGTGAGCACGACGACGCGGTTGACGCCCTGCGCCAGGAAATGGCGACGGGCGGTCTGGTAGGCCAGGGTCAAGGCTTCCTCCAGGTTCGTGCCGCCCTCGGGCGTGAGCGTTCCCACGCGGCCGAATGCCTTGCCCACCTGGTTGCCGGCCACGCCGTCCACCCACAGCCGTGCGGTGCGCGCGAAGGTCACCACGCTCACCCGGTCGGATTTCTGCAGCTTGCCGGCCAGCACCAGCAGGCACTCCTGAATGATCCGCACCCGGTCCGCCCGTTCCATCGAGCCCGAGTTGTCCAGCACCAGCACGAGATTCAAAGGCCGTCCCGGCTCGCGGCCGCGCGCGGCCGTTTGGACCGAGAACCGCAGCAGATCGCGGTTGTGCGCGAACGGATAGCGCGCCCGCTCCCACGCGAACGCAATCGGCACGCCCGGGGCCGGCTCCGGATCGCGGTAATCGAACGCGTTGATGAACTCCTCGCTCCGCACCGTCGACGGGTCGGGCATCGCGCCTTTCTCCAGGCTCGCCGCCGCCAGCTTGAACGACACGTCGCTCACGTTCAGCGAGAAGGTCGAAAACGCGTTGTCCCGGGTCTGAACTTCGGGCTGCGGCACCGGCGCGGTGCCGGTCGTTTTGGCGGCGCGATCCTCGATGGCTTTGGCCACGGCTTCCTGCCGCGCCTTCTTCACATCCGCCGCCACCGCCGCCTCGTTCGCTTTCGCAAGATCCGATTTCGCCTCGAGCCGGGCGTGCTCGAATTTGCGTATTGTCTCCGGTTGGGGGGGAACTGCGGGTGGCTTCGCCGGAGCGGCAGCCGGTCGGGACGAGGCGGCCTCTGCCGGTTTGGCACCGAGTAGTCTGTCTCCGGCAATCGCCGCCTGCCCCGCTTGTTGGATGTCATGCAGCTGGACCGTGGTCGTTTTGCCGGAAGTTGTTCGGACGGTCACGTTGCCGATCCGCTCCGAGGCGCGCGCACCGTCCGACGGCAGCTCGATCCTCGCCAGCTCCCGGCCCGGGTCTTCCGCGCGTGCCCTGTCTGCCGCTTTGCTGTCTCTCTTGAACTCCCCAGCAAACCTGCTCGCCCCCGCATCGCCATCGTGGAGGGAATGAAAGATGCCCTTGGCATGAGAAACACTGAGGGGTTGGCCAGCCGCGTTGCGATCACCCGCGCCACTTGAATCCAAATGGTGAGCGATCAACGAATGATCGTTGGTCATCGTCAAGTCAAGGTAACCCACAACCTCCACGTCGTGGACGTTCGCAGCCTTGTCTTCCGACGACGGCTTGAATTTTGCCGACGCCATGTCTTTGGGCTGCTCAACCCCGGGTTGCGGCAAGGCGATCCCGCGGGCCGAACCGCTCCCCGCGCCGCCGCCATACCCCCCATAGCCGCCCCCGCCGTAACCGCCGCCGTAACCGCGGGCAACTGCGGCGGCCATGCCCTCGGCAGGCGCTGCCGGCTTGGATCGCGAATCGGCGACGGGCCCCACGGTGGACGTCATGGACCACGTCGCGTTAGAAGACAAGTTCCCCGCCACCGGCGCGTCGCCCAACGCCGGTTGTGCCGGCTGCCGGCTCGAAGCGGCGGGATCCATCGCTTGAACGCCGTTGAAATACCGCGCCCGGCCGTCAGTGATTCCGTCGAGGGATTTCAGTTCGTCGCCCTCCTCGGCCAGCGCGAGGCCTTCCGCGCCCGTCCGATGCAATCTCAGGTCCGTGTCGAAACGTTCGATCTGGCGTTTCCTGCTCTCTTGGTTCTCCCGCCCGCCTGCGATTTCCAGGCCGCCCGCCTTCGTGCCTAAGGCTGCTGGCGGCGAGGCCTGCGGGACGAGTGGCACCGGCACCGGCCCATTCGCCACACTCAGCCCGCTCACCGACTGCGCTTGAATGCCGAACTCGTCCAACGTCCGCCCTTCCGCCGCCAGCGGCACCCCGGCCGCATCGCGGTTCAACACCATCTTCTCCCGGAATGCGGCGTCCCCGGCCGCGAGCGCGTCCTTGGGCTCACCCCAATCACTTCGCGACCCGCGACCTCGCGCCGGGGCCTTGTCCGGTGGCGCGGGCGCGGCGGTGGGCGCCGCAGGAGCAGCGCCGGCCTTGCGCGGTCCCATCAGGGTGCCGCCTCGGGACTGTTGCGCCACAATAAGCGTGGACAACAATTCAGACTCGCCAATCCGATTCGCTGCCCCCCCTGAAATCGTTGCGGCAGCCGCCGGCGTGGCAGTCGTCGGCGCGGCTGGCGCTGGCGTCCGCGGCGCGGGCGGCGGTGGCCGTGACGGCATGGCGGCGACCACGGCGGGCGGCTCCGGTCTTGCCTGTTCTTCGGCTTCCACGAGTTTCACCAGCGCGTGGCCGTTTCGCAGCAGGCTGATCCCTGTCAAACGGACCGCGTCCTCGCCGGCAGCCACTTCAACAGCCGCCGGTTCGGTCGGCGGGGTTGGCTTGGTCGTCGGGCCCGGGCGTTTCTCCAGCCGGTAGAAGTCCTCTGCGGGTTCCTCGCTGGAATCCACCGTGGGCAAATAGACGTTCAGGCGCCCGGCTGCCGCGGGCGCCGCATCCCGCGGCGTCGCGGCAGAGTCCCCCTCGGTCCGGGCGTCGGCGGTGCCCAGGTACAAATCCGTCTTCGGCACGGATGCAGCGTGACGTGCCCCACGGGTTCGCTCGGCAGCCACGAACTCATCGGCGCGCCTCTCGGGCACAGCTGTGGTGGCGGGAGCGTTGCGCTCTGCCAGGTCGAGGCCCAGGTACGACATTTGCACCTGGCTTTTGGCTTTGATGAAGTGGGGGAGGATCACCGCGACGAGCCCGAGGCACAGCACCAGTGCGGCCGCGATGCGCACGGGCACCGACCACCAGAGCCGGCGGGGCGTGGGCCGTTGGATGAGCGTGGTGATGCCCAGTTGGAAGTGTTGCAGCAGCCGCTGGCGGCGGGGTTCGGACAACCGGGTCGGCGCCGGGGTGGCGGGGGCGCCGGCGGGTGGCGCGACGGCTTCGCGCACCAACCCGATGGTATGCTGCAACCGCTGGTGCAGCCGGGCCAGGTCGGCGTCCTGTGCAATGGCTTGGCGCACGGCTTCGGCTTCGGCGTCGGTGAGTTCGCCCAGCAGCAGCGCGGTGAGCTGCGCCTCCTGCGCGTCGCGCGGGCTGGAAGGCTGGTCCGGGTTCATAACGGTCCTCCGGGTTTCATGGCACCACCCCGGTGGCCGCCAGTTCGGCGGCGATGGTTTTCAGCGCGTGATGGAGCAGATACCCCACATACCCTGTCTTCAGGCCGGTGCGCTGGCTGATTTCCTGGTAGGACAGCTCGTCGTTGAACTTGAGCCGGATCAACTCGCGGCTTCGTTCGTCCAGCGCCTCGAGGCTCAGGCGCACCTGCCCGATCTCTTCCCAGCGGGCAATCTGCTCGTCGGGCAGCGGCTGCGCATCGGCCGGGTCGGGCCCCGGGGACGCGCACTCGCCGGATTCGCCCTCGGGGTGGAGGGGGACGACTTTGGCGGCGTGGCGCCGGTGGTTGAGCGCCTGGTTGTGCACGGTCCGGTAGAGCCACCGGCGGGGTTCACGGACGGCGTCGAACTGGGCGTGTAGTTTAAGGAACGCGTCTTGCACAATATCCTCGGCCGCAGCCGCATCCTGGAGGAGTCGGAAGGCGTAGCCCAGCAGCGGCGATTCGAGCGCGTGGAAGAGCGCTTCGATGCTCTCCGCTCGCGGTGCGTCCGCGCTGGCTTCGTCTGATTGCGCCACAGGCATGGTCGGTGGGTCTAGGTCATCCGATCGAACCGTCTAACCGATTGCGCCATTGGTGTCAGCGACTCGCATCTTGCATCTGCCCTCTATGACACTCAAGCGCCGCGTTTCCTTAGACGAATTTCCGCCGGCCTTCCTCCCCGGCGCCGCATGAGGGTGCCCTCGCGAATCCGGCTGAGAAATCTGCTTGAAATGGCGCCTTGGGATCTGTAAGCTCTTCCCCATCAGCCTCACACCAGCCAGGCCGGGTGTATTCGCCTGGAATTGTCGGGAGTGTTATGAGCCAAGTGACGCAGCTTCTGGACGCGATGCAGCGGGGTGAACGGCGTGCTTCGGAGGAATTGCTGCCGCTTCTCTACGACGAGCTGCGACGCCTGGCAGCGCATCATCTGGCCAAGGAGCCTCCTGGGCAAACCCTGCAGGCCACCGCGCTTGTGCATGAAGCCTGGTTGCGCCTGGTCGGCTCCCCCCTGGGAGCGCAGGAGGTCACGTGGGACGGACAGAAACACTTCTTCGCGGCGGCGGCGGAAGCCATGCGCCGGATCCTGATCGACGGGGCGCGGCGCAAGAAGAGCCAGCGCGCCGGCGGTCTGCTCCAGCGCGTCGAATTGCGCGAAGCCGACATCGCCACACCCTGGCCCGATGAAGACCTCCTCGCGCTCCACGAAGCCCTCGACAAGCTGGCCGAGCTGGATCCGCCCGCCGCGGAGCTGATCAAGCTCCGGTTCTTTGCCGGCCTGACCCACGAACAGGCCGCCCGCGTCCTCGGCCTGAGCCGCAGCGCAGCCGATCGCACCTGGTTGTTCGCGCGGGCCTGGCTGTTCAAGGAAATCCGTCCCGAGGCGGCCTCCGCAGGGAAGAACGGTTTGAAACGTTGAAGCAAGTTTGGCGGATCCATCGCATATATAGAGAAGGCGCCCCTCGCGTTTCCGGCAGGGCGAACCCCCGTCCGTCGCGGGGTGCGCGTCCCGGCACGTCGCAAGGCACGGGAATCGCGAGAACTGGCTGAAACGGTGTCAAGGCTGGAGCGGTAACGGGGTGCGCGTATGATGAACCCAAGCCACGAAAGGCTCAAGCAAGTCCTGGCGGAGGCGGCGGCGCAGCCGACGCCTGCCGCGCGGTCGGCCTATCTGGATGCGGTCTGCAAGGGGGATGCGAGCCTGCGCGGGGAGATCGAAGCGCTCCTGAAGGCCCACAACCACGCTGGCGATTTTCTCGAGGAACCCTTGCTGGTGCGGCAGGAGGAGCCCCTCGGAGCGGGTCCGGGCAGCCTGATCGGACGCTACAAGCTCCTCCAGGAAATCGGCGAGGGCGGTTTCGGTCGTGTCTTCATGGCCGAGCAACAGGAACCGGTTCGCCGCAAGGTGGCGCTGAAGATCATCAAGGCGGGCATGGACACGCGGGAGGTCATCGCCCGGTTCGAGGCGGAGCGCCAGGCGCTGGCCCTCATGGACCATCCGAATATCGCCCGGGTGTTCGATGCGGGCGCCACGGAAAGCGGCCGGCCCTACTTTGTGATGGAACTGGTCCAGGGGATCCCTGTCACGACCTATGGCGACGAGAACCACCTGCCGACCGGGGAGCGGCTCAACCTGTTCGTCAGGGTCTGCAACGCGGTCCAGCACGCCCACCAGAAGGGCGTTATCCATCGCGACCTCAAACCCACCAACGTGCTCGTGACCGTGATCGATGGCGAGGCCATACCCAAGGTGATCGATTTCGGCGTCGCCAAGGCGATTGGCCAGGAGTTGACGGAGAAAACGCTTTTCACCCGGTTCCAGGAAATGGTGGGCACGCCCGCCTACATGAGCCCGGAGCAGGCCGCCGTGAGCGGAATGGACGTGGACACGCGCGCGGACATCTACTCCTTGGGCGTGTTGTTGTATGAGCTGCTGACCGGCGTGACGCCCTTTGACCGTGAGACGATGGCCCGGGCGGGCCTGGATGCCATCCGCAAGATGATTCGCGAGACCGAGCCGCCCAAGCCCTCCACGCGCCTGCACGCGCTTGGAGAGAAACTCACCGAAGTCGCCGAACGACGACACACCGAGCCGGCGACGCTGCGGAAACTGGTCCGCGGCGACCTGGATTGGATCGTGATGAAGGCGCTCGAGAAGGATCGCGCACGGCGCTATGAGACCGCCAGCGCGTTCGCCGAGGATGTGCGCCGGCACCTCAATCACGAGCTGGTGGCGGCCCGGCCGCCGAGCATGGCGTACCGGCTCCACAAATTCGCCCGGCGCCATCGCGGGCCTGTGCTGGGCGCCGCGGCGATTCTGGCGGCGTTGCTGCTCGGCCTGTGGCTCGCCACAGCGGGATTCATTCGCGCCAGAAACGAACGCAACCGCGCCCTGGCAGCCGAAGCACAAGCCGAAGCCGGCCGGATGGAAGCCGAACAGCACCGCCAGCGCGCCGAGGCCAGTCTCCGCGCCATGGAACTCCAGGCGGCTCGCCAATTCTTTGCGCGCGACCAGCCCGCCCGCGCGCTGTCGCTCCTGGCCCGCCGCCTGCGCCAGAACCCGGCCGACCTCGTCGTGGCCGAGTGGCTGGTGAATGAACTGGCCCATCGCAATTTCGCCGTGCCAGCCCTGCAGCCCATCGCGCACGACGACTGCGTGACCTTCGCCCGATTCAGCCCGGATGGGCGCACGCTCCTCACCGCCGCCCGGAACAACCGCGCGCGGGTCTGGGACGCCGCCACCGGCCAACCTGTGAGCGCGCCGCTGCAACACGACCCGACGCTGGTCGCGGCCGGCGAGTTCCTCGGGGGCGTTCACCCGCTCGTCGCCGAATTCAGTCCCGATGGCCGGCGCGTGGTGACCGGGTCCATCGATCACACCGCACGGATCTGGGATGCCGCCACGGGCAAGCCGCTGTTGCCCCCGCTGCCGCACTCGAACTGGGTAACCTGGATCGCCTTCAGCCCCGACGGCGAGCGGCTCGCGACCGCGTGCAAGGACGGCGCCACGCGGCTGTGGAACGCCGCCACAGGCGATCCGCTCGGGCCCGTCCTCAGGCATACCCAGTGGGTCAACTCCGTCCAGTTCAGCCCGGACGGCCGATCCGTCGTCACGGCCTCGGATGACCAAACCGCCCAGGTGTGGGATGCGGCGTCGGGCAGGCCGGTCGGCCAAAGGTTGCGCCACCGGGGTGACGTCCGACACGCCGTCTTCAGCCCGGACGGTCGGCGGGTGGCGACCGCTTCGGCGGACCACAAAGCCCGCATCTGGGACGCGCAGACAGGCGAGCCCGTGAGCCCGCCACTGCCCCATGGAGGAACCGTTCTCTGGGTTGCCTTCAGCCCGGATGGGCTGTTCCTGCTCACGGCTGCGTTCGACAAGACCGCGCGGCTCTGGGACGCCTATACCGGCGAGCCGTTCGGATCGCCCCTCCGCCACGACGACGTCGTCCGTTACGCGCGGTTCAGTCCCGAAGGACGCCGTGTCGTGACCGCCTCGCGTGACAAGACCGCCCGGGTCTGGGACGTCTGGACCCAGGAACCTCTGACCGAGCCCATGCGCCATCACGCCGTCGTCGGCACGGCGGAGTTCAGCCCCGACGGCCACTCTCTCGTCACCGCTTCCGCCGACCGCACCGCGCAAGTCTGGGACATCCGGCCAGGTCGCGCCCTGGTGCATGCGCTGCCCCATGTCATGCGGGTCGAATCCGTGTGCTGGTCGCCCGACGGGCGCCGGGTGCTGGGCGTCTCCCCAAGGCGCACCCGCGTGTGGGATGTGGACACCGGCTATCCGTTGGAGGGGGCGATGTTTTCCCGACAACAGGGGGTTACACACGCCGGGTTCAGCCCGGACGGACAGCGCCTCGTCGTGGCAAGCGACGATGGAACAGCCCGGGTTTGGGATGGCCAGGGCCAACAAACCCTGACACCCCCGATGAACCACGAGGCACCCGTTCGTCACGCCGAATTCAGCCCCGATGACCGCTTCGTCGTCACCGCCTCCGCCGACCGCACGGCGCGCCTTTGGATCAGCGCGTCCGGGCAACCCTCCGGACCGCCCCTGCGCCACACCGACACCGTCCGAAAGGCCCACTTCAGCCCGGATGCAAAAAACCTCGTCACGGTCTGCAACGACAAGACCGCCCGGCTCTGGAGTGTGGACACTGGGCAGGAGACGGTGCCGGCGCTCGGGCATGGGGACCTCGTGGTTTGCGCCCAATTCAGCCCGTCCGGAAAGCAGGTGGTCACCGCATCGTCCGACCAGTCCGCGCGCGTCTGGCATGCGGGTTCCGGCCATCCGTTGTGTCGTCCGCTCCGGCATGCCGCGCCGGTCTTGTCCGCGCAATTCAGCCCTGACGGAGCCAGGATTGTCACGGCCTCCGCGGACGAGACGGCGCGGATATGGGATTGGCGAAGCGGCCGGCAGATTGGCGAGCCGCTGATCCACCAGGGGCGCTTGAACTGGGCCGAATTCTCCCCCGACAGCCAGCGTGTCCTGACGGCCTCCATTGACCGGACCGCGGGCCTGTGGGACGCGCGCAGCGGCTTTGTTCTCAGCACCGGACTCAAACACCATGCCCTGGTCGAACACGCCCAGTTCAGCCCGGACGGGCATCGGATCGCCACCGCCTCGTTCGACTACACAGTGCGGATTTGGGAGGTCGCCCGACCCCAATCGCCGGCGCCGGCATGGTTGCCCGACTTGGCGGAAGCCGTCGCCGGCGAGCGCCTCTCCGAACAGGGGGCGGCCGTGCCTGTCACGGCAGCGCAATTCTTCGAAGTCAAGTCGCGCCTCGAATCGTTGCCGGGCGATGACGACTACGCGCGCTGGGCGAGGTGGTTTCTGGCCGACCGCTCGACGCGGCCCGCCTCACCGGGGGCCCGCCGCTCCACACGCGATTTCGTGAACGGCGTCGTCGCACGCTGGCCCGGCATCGACCAGCTCGCCTCGTGGTTCGAGGCCGCCAAACTCGAGCCCACCAACGGCTTGATCTGCGCAGGTATCGCCTGGAATTACCTCGAACTCGGCTCCACCGATCGCACGGCTCTCAATACCGGCGATTGCCAAAGCCGGCGCGCGCTCGAGTTCGCCCCTGATCACCCCATCTCCTGGAGGGTCCGAAGCCGATCCCTGGAAAAACACGGTCACACCAACGCAGCCCTTCAAATGTTCGAACGCGGAAGCAACCAGGCGTCGGCCGACCCTTGGTATCTCTCGGAATATGCGGGCATGCTCGAACGCGCAGGCCGCATTGCAGATGCGTGGCGGAAATGGGAATCCACACTTGCCATTCTCCAGACCCAACCGCAATTCGACGACTCTGCCCGCGTGGCGTTCGCCCGCTACGCGGGTCAGTTTCTGCGCACGCACGCTTTGGATCTCCGCCCCCACCTCAACCGCGGCTTTGAACGGCTGCGCACGTTGCTCGACATCCCCGCGCGCGACCCGGCCTGTCCGCCCCACCTGGTTGACCTCACCCCGTTTTACTCATGCGCCCTCGACAAACCCTGGCTCGCCTTGGAACCGCGCCGGCTGGACCTGCGCACCCTGCCGCATGGCCGGGTCAACCTGGCCGGGATCGAGTTCGATGTGCGCGGCCTGGTCCAACTCACCAGCGCCGTCCTCGCGGACCTTCAGCCCGTGTTTCCCGACCGGTTCACGGCCATCCCCGTTAACCTCCGCGCCCGACGCCTCCATTTCCTCCATGGCGCAGATGGGCCCGACGCCGAAGGCGCCCGGGTGGCAACCTGCGTCGTGCACTACGCCGACGGGCACCAGCAGGAAATCCACATCCTCTATGGCCAGAATATCCTGGCGTGGCTGACCGAAGGAAATCAACCCGACCCTCAACCGCCCTTCGTGGCGTGGCGAACTTCCGCAGCTGGTGGGGTCACATTGCAACTCTGCTGCTTGACCTGGGAAAACCCGCATCCGGACGCGGCCATCGACAAGATTGATTTCATGTCTGCCAAGACCCAAGCCGCCCCGTTCCTCGTGGCCCTCACCGCCGAACCGTAGCCGCCTGCCGGGAGGCCGGCGCCGGTAGGGCGAGACTCCGTCGAGCCCAAACTTCCCCTTGCGCGCTGCGCCAATCTGAACCTGGGATTCCGGGGAGCCCGCACGCCGGC
>JAFGQR010000159.1 GCA_016935555.1 Verrucomicrobiota bacterium | reverse complement strand
GCGTTGAGCGTTGAGCGTTGAGCGTTGAGCGTTGAGCGTTGGGCGTTGAGCGTTGAGCGTTGAGCGTTGAGCGTTCGGCTGTTGGGCCTTGGCCTCAGAAACGCCGCAGCCAGAGGTCCTTGAACTGAACCCGCATGGGGGGGCCGGCATGGACCTGCAGCCCCAGCCAGCCGCGCGCAAGCCGTTTCGGGTCGCGGTCGTCGACGGCGGACATGGGGAGGCCGTTGAGGGTATAGGAGACGTGACCGCCTCGGGCCACCAGCGAGGCGTCATTCCAGGCGTTGGGCTTCACCGCGCTGAGCAGCCTGTCCGGCTGGCCCAGCGCGCCCGCGACCTGCCGGGTCCCATTGGTCTCGATGCGCACCTGCTGGCCGCGTTCGGCGAGCACCTCGCGCAGCGTGTATTCCATGAGGACGCCCGTCCATCGTCCGTCGGCCGAGACATCCGCCTGGACGCCCACGAGCGCCTCGCCTTTGGTTTGGCCGGGCGGACGCCGGCGGGCGCGGTAATAGACGCCGGAATTGCCGCCTTCGAGCTTGAATTTCCATCGAAGCTCGAAGTCTTCGACCTCGTCTTTCCACACGAGGAAGTTGTTTTCCGTGACGCGTTCGGCTTCGGTGGTCTGGCCCGTGATCGCCCCGTCGCGCACGGACCACACCCGTCGGTCGCCGTTCCACCCTGACAGGTCGCGCCCGTTGAAGAGGCTCGCGAAGCCGGGCAGGCCGGGGACGGGTTCGGTGCCCGGGATGGGGCGGGCGGGGCGATCGGGGCGTGGCGCGGTGGGGGCGTCGAGGTCGCCGGTGGCGAACTGGATGGCATCGAGGTAGAAGGCGAGCACGCGGCGGTCCCAGAAGATTTCGGTGCGGTGGCCGAAGGAGGTGTTGAAGACGCGCCCCTGGCCGAAGGTGCGCACCCAGGCGAGGGCGAAATCGCCGTCTTTGCGGTGGATCCATCGGACGCCCATGTTGGAGCGGGCGGGGTCCAGCGACAGGAGCACGCGCAACGTCGACCGGTCGTAGGGCGGGCCGTATTCGTAGATCTCGTCAGCGATTCGGAAATCCGCGCCGTCGAAGGCTGCGACGAGCGGATGGGTGGGTTCCTCGACGGTGACGCCGACGTCTTCGTTCCAGGGGTGGCCGGTGAACCGGGCGCCGATCATTTCCCTGAATGGGGGCCAGTGGGCATTGCCGGCGATGGCATAGTGGAGCGACACAAGGCCCCCTCCGCGCCGGACGTAGTCGAGCAGGGTTTGGCGAAGGGTTTGTTCGACGGCAGCCGCGTCGGCGCCCAGTTGCCGGAAGGCATCTTTGGCGAGGTCGGCTTGCGTGGGGGTGATCCACGGTCCGGAGCTGTTGTTGAGGACGATGGCGTCGAACTGGCGGATGGTGTCGGGCAGGTACATGGCCAAGTCGTCGCTCTCGACCGGCTCGAAGGCGCCGGTTTTTCTGCCGAGGGCAACCAGGGCTGCGCTGCCATAAGGGATGCAGTATCCTTTGTGGGGATCCCTGGCCATGAGGTGCGCCGGCGTGTTCCAGATCAGCACGCGCCGTTTGCGTCGTGGAGCGACGCGGGCCCGGGCCGGAGCCGCGTCGTGGATTTGCGCGGCGCGGTGGGCGGGGATGGTTTCGGCGGCGGGCAGCGGACAGGCCGCCCACGGCAGCAGGAGCAGGGGCAGGAGGGTCGCCGTTTTCACGCGGCCACCCTAGGTCCCCGCAGGCCCGAAGAAAAGCCCCGATGCAACTGGCTGGAGGGGGGGGCGGTTCAGGCGAGCCAGAAGCTGAAGTAGAGGTAGAGCGCGATCACCAGGACGACAATCGCGCCGACCATCAGCTTGTTGCCCGCATCCCAGCTGCGGCGAATTTCGTCAGCGGCCTCGTGGTGGATGGAGCCGTAGGTCAATCCGCGGGTTTTCTCGGGCGGCGGCGGGGCGGTGAGCAGGGAGGCCACAATGATGATGACGGCGCTGGCGGCGAACAGGATGCCGGTGGCGTAGAGGAAATTGAAGTCGCCGATCTGGGCGAGGAGCCTGGGGCTTTCGATTTTGCCGTTGCCGTAGAAGGCCTGGATGGTCAGTTTGATCATGCCGAGGACAAAGCCGCCCGCGAGCCCCCAGGTGGCGCCGGCGGAGTTGATGCGCTTCCAGAAGAGTCCCAGGAAGAACACGGCGGTAATCGGGGGTGCCAAGTAACCCTGGACGCTCTGCAGGTACTGGTAGAGGCCCCCTCCGGACACCTTGGCCATGACCGGGATCCAGATGATGCCCAGCGCGACCACCGTGGCGGTGGCAATGCGTCCCACCGTGAGCAGGTGTTGTTCGGACTGCCCAGGCCGGATTTTCTCGTAGATGTCGACGGTGAACAGGGAGGCGCTCGAGTTGAAAAGCGACGCCAGGGAACTCATCAGCGCCGCCAGCAAACACGCGACGATGAGCCCGCGTATTCCCGCCGGCAACAGCGTTGTGACCAGGGTGGGGAACACCTGGTCCCCTGCCACGGTGAACGCCAGCACCCGCTGCGACTCGCCCGACGCCGTCTTCACCGAGGTCTCCTGGAGCTGGCGCGGAATGAAGAAGCCGCGCGGCGCGTCCGGCTTGGCGGCGTTGGCGTCGCGCAACCGGGTGTTGAGCTGGTTGACGAGGGCGGTTTGCTCGGCTTTCGGCATGTGGACGCTGTAGCTTTGGGTGAGCATGGGATCGTTGCTGGCGGCATTGAACCGCTGGTCGAGCGCCCACCCGATCATGCCGGGGATGAGGAAAATCAGCACCGGCCAGACCTTGAGCAGGCCGCCGAAGAGGGCGCCGCGCCGGGCGATCGACAGGTTCCTGGCCGACAGGGCGCGCTGGACGATGTATTGGTCCGTGCACCAATACCACAGGCCGACAATCGGCGAGGCGATGATGATCCCCAGCCACGGGAACCCCGGGTCCGACAGCGGGCGCCACAGGGCGAAGTTCTCGGCGTTGGCCTTGCAGGTGTTGACCAGTTCGTCCCAGCCTCCAAGGCGGCCGAGGCCGATGGCAGTGATGACGAACGATCCGAAGAGGATGATGACCGCCTGGGGGGTGGCGGTGGACATGATGGCGCGCATGCCGCCGAAGACGGTGTAGACGCCGGTGAGGATCACGGTCGAGAACGCGCCGATCCAGAAGGCGTTCTGGGGCGAGCCGAACGTGTCCGGCAGCAGCGCCTGAAACACAATCGCCCCCGCATACACCGTCACACTCACCTTGGTGAACACGTAGGCCACCAGCGACACGCAGGACAAAATCCACCGGGTCCGGGCGCTGAACCGTTTCTCGAGGAACTCGGGGATGGTTTGGACGCCGGACTTGTAATAGAAGGGGACGAACAGCCCGGCCAGCACGATGAGGCACCACGCGTGGAGTTCCCAGTGCGCCATCGCCATGCCCGTGGCCGCCCCCTGGCCTGCCAGCCCCACGATGTGTTCGGAACCGATGTTCGAGGTGAAAATGGACGCGCCGATCACCACCCACCCGGCGTTGCGGCCTGCGAGAAAATAATCGACGCTGTCCTTCTGGTGCCGGCCATACCACCACGCGATCCAGCCGATGACGCCGAAATACAGAACGATGACGATCCAATCGAGCCAATGCATAAGGAGTTCCTGGTCGAGGTGCACCTACTGCGTGCTGAACCGGTAGGCAATCGTGTTCCGGTAGGTCTGGCCGGGCTTCAAGACGACCGGGGGAAACGCAGGCTGGTTCGGGGAATCGGGGAAGTGCTGGGGTTCCATGCAAAACCCGTTCCGGTGGCGATACACCCAGCCCCCCTTGCCCGTGATCGTCCCGTCCAGAAAGTTGCCCGTGTAAAACTGCAGACCCGGTTCGGTCGAAAGCACTTCGAGGACGCGGCCGGTGGCGGGCTCGGTGACGCGCGCCTGGAGGATCAGCTCGCCCGGTTGCCCGCGGATCACCCAGTTGTGGTCGTAGCCGCCCGCAATCTTGAGCTGGGGATCGTTCTGGTGGATCCGGGCCCCGATGGCGGTCGGGCGGCGGAAATCGAACGGGGTGCCCTCGACGCTTTTGAGTTCGCCGGTGGGAATGAGGGTGGGATCGACGGGGGTGAACCGGCCGGCGTCGATCTGCACGATATGGCCGAGGACGTCGCCCCGGCCGGCCAGGTTGAAATACGAGTGCTGCGTCAGGTTCACCACGGTGTCCTTGTCTGTCGTCGCCACATAATCCAGGCGCAGGGCGTTGTCGGCCGTGAGCGTGTAGGTGGCGGTGACGTCGAGGTTGCCCGGGAAGCCTTCCTCGCCGTCGCGGCTGCGGTAGCGCAGTTCCAGCACGGGGCCGACGTCGTCCCGGTAAAGCGCAGCGGCTTTCCAGACGACCTTGTCGAAACCCCTGATGCCGCCGTGCAGGCTGTTGGGTCCGTCGTTGGTGGCCAGGGTGTAGGTCTGCCCGTTCAAGGTGAAACGCCCTTTGGCAATCCGGTTCCCGTAGCGCCCCACCAGGCAGCCGAAGTAGGGCGACGCGTTCAGGTAGCCGGCCAGCGTGTCGTAGCCCAACACCACGTCCCCCAGGTTCCCATCCCGGTCCGGCACCTTCAGCGACACCACGATGCCCCCGTAATTGCAAATGCGCGCCTCCATGCCGCCGGCATTTCGCAGCGTGAACAGTTGCACCGCCTGACCGTCGGGCGTCTTGCCAAACGACTCCGACGCGACGTATCCGCGGCCCGTGCCCGGGGAGGCGCAGCCGACGCACCCGGCGACTGCCAGGCAGACTGCGAATCCCGTGATCCATCGGAATGAGTGTTGCATGTGCATGTTGGTGTTGTGTTGCCGGCTGTTGTTGCGGACCCTGTTGTGCACGGTTCGACGGGATTTTGCAAATACTCCTTTCAGGATCCTCCCCGTTGACAAGCCCGCCTGCCCCGCTCCGGCCGGCCGCGGATTTGCCCGGCAAGGCGCGTTCCAAGCCGGAACGCGCCCCCGCCCCGAAGCCGCGCCCCGCGCGCGCTCCGGCCCCGAGACACCGCCGCGCGCCGGGCGGTCCGCAGCCGCGGCGGGCTACACCTTGGCGATGTAGCGGCGCTGTTCCCAGACGGCGCGCAGGGAGGTGAGGTTGCGGGGGTCCAGCAGGTGGCGGGCGGCGGTGAGGAAGTGGCCGCGACGGAGCTGATGCCAGGCGTCGCTGAGGCTGAGGGCGGCGAACTGGAGGACGCTGGGGTCGCGGTAGCAATCGATCATGCAGCGGGTGCAGCCGTCGCGGATGCGTTTGGAGGCATCGAACTGGCGGATGTTGCAGATGGGGGTTTCCCAGAAATGGCAGCGGTAGAGGTCGAGGTTCCAGTCGAGGTAGAAGTATTTGTAGCCGCCCAGACAGGGGAACCGCTCCGGTTCGCGGCGCACGTGGCGCTGCATGTCACGGAGGGACTCGGTGGGATTGACGACGGGGAACGGGCTGCGGCGTTTGAGGGATTGGATGTGTTCGAAAACGCCGACGAGTTCGTCGGGCGAGTAATTGACCAAGCCGGAGCCGCTGAAGCTCAGGTAGCTGGAGCCGAGGTTGGTGAGGGGGTAACTGAACGTGCAATGGGTAAAGCCCAGGCTCCGGAGAAACGCCGGCAGCTTGTCGTAATCGTCAATCAACCGGCTCGCCGTGACGCTGGCGGTGGTCTGCACCCCCAGGCCGGCAAAGACGCGATTGGCATGGGCAATGGTGCGGCAGACGCCCGGCAGGCCTCGGTGTTTCTCGTGGGTTTCGGCGTCCGTGGCGTCGATGGACATGATGACGTTGGAGAGGCCGTTGCGGGCGAGGGCGCGCATGTTCGAGTCGGTCCAGAGCGAGCCGTTGGTGCAGATCATCGGGCGGATGCCGCGCTCGGCGGTGTAGCGCACCATGGCGGCGAGGTCGCGATGGACGAGGGGTTCGCCACCGACAAAGAGCAGGTAGCCGATGTGCTCGCGCGCGCAGATGTCGATGACGTCGCGCGCGTCCGGCAGGGTGACGCTCCGGCGCTGGCGGGGATCGAACTTGTGCACGGCGAACCCGCAGAATTCGCAGCGGGCGTTGCACACATTGGTGATGGCGAACTGGAGGTAGCCGGGGCCGCCGTCGCGCAGCACCTGGCCGATCAACCTCCACAAGCCCGTCCGGGGAGGCGCGACCGGAGCGGGGGCATCGCCGGCCCGGGGCGGCGGCGCGGGCGGCGGCGGGGTGGGGGGCGGTTCAGAGACGGCGGGAGTCATGCGGTGCGGGCCGGGCAGGGTCGGTGGCGGCGCTTGTTGAGGCGGTGGCATGGGGAGGGGCGGTGCGGCTCACGCGGCGGTGTCCTCTTTGACCGTTTCTTTCAGGCCGGTCCGATACAGCCAGAAGGCGCGGCAGGCGTCTTCGCGCATATGCAGGTTGCCGAAAAGGCAGTAGCCGCTGTGGAAACGGGCCATGAGTTCGGCCAGTTGCCGGAGTTCCTCGTCCGTGTGCCGGTGGCGGTAGCCCTTGGTGCCGTTGAGGCGCAGGTAGCATTTGCCCGTGGTCAGGGGCGGGCAGACGAACGGATCCACCGCATGCACCAGCCCCAATTCGCTGCTCATCGCCGCAACGTCGGCGTCCGCCCAGCATCGCGGCGGTTCCCAGGCGTAGCTGAAGTCGCCGGCCGCGGACGGGGTTTCGTCGCGGACGCGGTGGAAGAACCGGCGCAGATTCTCCTTGTGCTCGGCACTCGGGACGAACGATTCCGGGCATTGAAAGAGAACCGCCCGCGATTGCAGCGCCTCGGCCAGCTCGCGGGTTCGCTGCCATCCCTGCCAGACGATCGGGGCCGGTTGAAAATGACCCGCCGCGGCGAGGTCCACCGCGCTGAAGCGGGTTTGCATCCGGTGGTAGCCGGGGGCGGAGGCGGGGTGGGTGATGACCTGCCAGGCGCGGACGACAAACTGGAAGCGTTCGGGGGCCTCACGCCGCCATTTCTCGGCGGTGAACACCCGCGGCGGATCGTAGAAGGTCTGCTCAACTTCGATGACCCGGAACTTCTTGAAATACGTCTCGCGGCGCCCCGCGAAACCGCAACAGCCAATCTTCACTGCCATAGGCGCCCTGTCGGTTCGAGTGTCGTCTGCATGCCATGCGTGTGCGGAAATCATCGGCTGCAGGCGCGCCCATGGCAAGACAGAAGGCGGCGCGGGATTTCCGGCGGCGCCTGCTCCGGGGCCGGCGCGGTTCCCGGCGGCGCTTGGCGGAGGACTCACGAGCCGCTCACGCAGGCGCCGGGTTGACCGGGCGCCGCCGCGCGTAGTCGGCAAACGCGCGCACGTTCTCCGGGGGCGAGCCGCGGGGCAGTTCGCAGCCGGCTCCCACGATATAGCGGGCGCCGGCCTGGGTGTGGCATTTGGCGATGGCCTCGAAGACGCCTCCGGAGGTGCCGTTGAGCACGACGCTGACCGGGTCGACGTTGCCCAGCAGCACCTGGCTCGGCCCCATCTGCGCACGCCCCTCGTCCATCGGCGCCAGAAAATCCAGGTCCACGATCTCGCACCCGAGCCTGCCCATGCCCTCCAGGATGCGGCGCGTGTCGCCGCAGATGTGCAGGCGAACCCGCGTGCCCATCGCGTGCAGGCCGTCGACGAGTTTCTTTTCGTAGGGCCATACGAACTCCGTGTAAAGCTGCGGGCCGACCAGGGATGCCGCGGCGTCGCCCACGCCCATCAGGTCGATCCCCGCGTCCACCTGGGCGCGCGCAAACTGCAGTTCCATGGCGACCACGAACTCGAACAGGTCCCGCACGAAGGGCGGATCGTCGAAGAAATCCAGCATGAGCGTGTTGATGCCGCGCAGGTCGGCCGCCTCCGCGATCGGGCCTTCGATCCAGCCTTCCACCAGCATCTCGCGGCCCACGCGCTCCTTGAGGTGCGCCACCGCCTTCACCCCGTTGTGCATGCGACCACCGCCCAGCGGATCGGGCATCTTCAGCCCCGCCAGCCGCGCCTTGTCCGCCAGCAGCGCCTCATCTTCGATCAGCGCCACGGGCTGCATGTCGAAATAGTGCACCGCCGCGCCGCAATCAGCCGCCTCGCGCGCAGGATCGGACATCGTGTTCACATAATCGAACCCGAATTGCTCGGCGACGCGGATCTGGCCTTCGACCAGCACGCGATAATCCGTGCAATAATCCCGATACCGGGCGCTCACAAGGTCCGACGCATACATCATCGTGATCGGCATCACCGGCAGCCGGTCCACCGGCCGCCCCTCGAGATGTGCCAGAATCCGCTCGCGGCTCGTCATGAGTGCAACTCCTCGGCCCGCAACCGCTCCGGCTCCGGCCCGGCTGCGATTTGAAACCCGGGCGGCACCACGAAGAACTCGTGATAACTCCAGTAGCCGTCCAGGAAACGCTGAATGAGGGGCAGATCCCGCTGCGCCTTCTCAAAATCCCACCCAAACCACGCCGCCTCCCGGGCCGCCTGACATTCCAGGCCGTCCGCCCCCGGCACCACACGATCCCCCGCCGCCCACCCGCTGCCCCACGACGCCATCCCGCCCCCGCACGCGGCCGCGTGCCGCCCGCCCCCGCGACCGTTCCCCGCGCCAAGACACGACACGTCCCACGGGCGCGCCTCGTGAAGCGTCCCGGCACGCCCGGACCGGCGCGCGGCCAGGGCATGTTGCCAACAGGGGGAGGACCGCCCCGGCGAGGGAGGATGCGATGGGTGGGCGCCGCTCGGGACGCAGGGCGGGTCGCCACGCCGCCATGCGGCGGGACCCAGGACCCGCGGGAGCACCAGCGGAATCGAGCCCGATCGCAGCCCCTGCAGACCCTCATGACACGGTTCGCATGCCAGGAGAACCGCGTGGTAGCGGGATTCGTGAATCCGGTCCAACGCCTCTTGCAATGCCTGCCGCATCGCGCCGCGCTCGCTCCGATGAAGCCCCGGAGGAAGGTACTCCGCATCCACTTCGTTCACGGACCGCGATATGGCCGTCGCCATTTCACGGTATAACCGTTCCGAACTGATGAGCTTCAGACGCATAGCATCGTGCTGACGGCGATGGCAGCACTCTAGGCCCAACGGCACCCAAAAGACCAGCGGAATTTTTCGCCTCGTCCAAGCCCCACCTCAATGGACCCAGCCCCGCCGTCCGGGAACGACGGCCGATCCCCCCCGCCGCAGCCCCCTCGGCCAGGCAGCCCCGTGCGACGTGCGCTGGCCGGGGCTCGCCCTGCTCACCCATCGTGCAGCCAGCGGTATTCGCGGGCGCCGTTCAGCGGCAGCCGCCAGCGCGAGCCTGCAGGGAGGGGAATCACCTCGCCTTGGACGCCCCCAACGCTCTGGACACGGGCGGGCTGCCCGAAACGGCGGGCGTCGAGTTCGAGCGTGAACGCGCGCGCGCGCGGCCACGTTTGGAGTGACCACGCATTGCCGCGCCGGGCCAGCCGCGCGCTGCCATCGGTGCGCACCGCGCCAAAGTCCACAACGGCGTTGTCGAGGTTCAGGTGGGCATGATACCAGGCCGAGCGGTCGGCGGGCGTGCGGGTTTCGGGCGTGAAAAGAACCGCCGCGCCGTTCCGTGCCAGGCGCAGCGCGCCGAGCCGAATCCGCTGCGAGCCGTCGTCGACGCCAATCAGGCTGAGCCGGGCGCCCGTGGCCGGGTCGAAAAGTCCGATCAGCCAGTCGTAGTCGCCGTCGGGGACGCCGGGCGGCACGGTGACGGTCCAGGGACCGTCGTCGAGGGTTTGGCCGGCGTGCCACTGGACTGGGGAAGGGTTGAGGTGATGGTCCTGCTGCCAGCGGATGGCGCCTTGGGAGCAGAAATGGACAAAGCAGCGGCAGTCTTGGCCCGGCGGGTTCTGGATCTGCCATTGGTAGCTGACCCGGAACTGTCGGGGTCCCGTGGGGTCAACGCTCAACACGCGCGGTGCCACACGCCGGACGCTCGAGAGATTCCAATCCCGCGCAGGCCGGGCGTTGACAAACAGGGTATTGCCGGAGTCGGCGACATCGCACACGAGGCCGTCGCGCACGACGGTGCCGGCGGCGAAGCCGGGGCCTTCGGCGATCCAGCCGAACTGGGGCAGGGTCCATGAGCCGGCGGGCAGCGCATTGGAGGCGCCATTGGCCGTGACGGTGAGGCCACTTGTGTAGCGGACGCGCACGCGGCGGTTCGAGCCGCCGAGGGGCAGGCGGGCGGTGGCGCTGGCGTCGAGCCAGGCGCCGTGGTTTTCGTAGAGGATCTCAAGCGGCCTGGCGGCGCCGTAGCGCGCCATGACCGGCGTCACCAGGTGATGGTCGAGCCACGCCAGGGGCAGGGTGGCATACGTCGAGGCGCCGAGGAATGCCGCGTGGCCGTAGGCGACCTCCTGCAGGCGGTATTGATCCAGCACGATCATCGGGGGTGCCCCTCCCCAATTGGTGTGGGCGTCCTTGGGCCACCAGCGTTCGTAGTAGCCCATGCCGTGGTTGACCTGCAGCGGATGGATCTTCAACAGGTCGAAATCCACGCTCAGCGGCGCGTCGAAACCACCGTTGCCGGGCCAGCCGGCGCCGAACTGCGCCTCGACGCCGTCGAGCAGGCCGCTCCAGTACCAGTGCTGGTTGCCTTCGCCAAACACCGGACCGCCATGCGTTGCGCGCTCAAACGCCCACAGATCGCGGTGCACCGTCGCCACCCGTCTGAACTGCCCTGCTCCCGGCTCTCCGGCACGGCAGTCGACGTGGAACCACGGCGGCACGGCGCTGTGGACATCGAGATAGCAGGCGGCGGTGCCGTAGTCGGCCAACAGGGTGAGGTGGGCCGCAATGGCCGTGAAACGGCCCCCCCAGTTGTCCAACACCATCTTGTCCGCCAGAAACTCCAGGTGCGGCGAGGGCGGATGGGGGATATTGGGCAGCACCTCGGCCAGATGCCACGCCGCGGTGAACACCGCCCGCTCGCGAAGCCGGTTCCGCGTTCCGTCGGTCAGCGCCCCGTAGGTCGCCTGGCCGCCGCTGTGCGCGGACGCCGCGGACGCCGTCCAGTCCAGCGCGGCGTTCACGAACAGGTTTTGACCCGGCAGGAAATAGACGGTGCCGCTGTAGAACGGGGTGGTCACCTGGCGGCGCCGCAAGACCGGCCCCCAGGTCCCGATGTCGAGCGCCGTCACGAGCGGCCGGTCGCAGCCCGCGTCGAACACCAGGCTCTTCCCCACCAGTCGCCCCGTCAGGCGCACGGTGGCGTTCGTGGCGCCCAAAGCGAACGCGCGCACCAGCGTGCAGGCCCCATTCGTCGCCACCCACCGGCTGCCGCCCGCCGTCGCGGCGCCGGTCCACGCCAAGCGCGCCGAAGTTGCCAGCGGCACCCTCACCGGCCCGTCGCCTCTCATCCGCGCTTCCAGCGTGAGCACCCCCCACAGACCGTCGCCGGCCGATTGCGGGCGGCGCCATTGGTAATCGAGGGTGCCGTCCGGGCCGGCATAACGGAAGCGGACGACGTCATTTGACAGGGACATCTGCGTGGCGCCCGGGAACGCGCCGCGCGGTGCGACCTCGCCGTTGGGGACGCTCCACACGTTGGACAGCGCCAGCGGCACCGGCGGCGGGCGGGCGGGCGCTCCGGGACTGAACCCCTCGAGGACCAGCTCGCGGTCGCCCCACAGCGAGTAATCGAAGGACGCGTTGTTCCGCGGGCCGGGATGGACCTCGAACCGGACGGCCAGCGTCGAGCCGCGCAGGCTTGTGAGATCCAGGTCAAACGACCGCCACACGTCGTCCGCCTGATGCCATTCCAAGGCCTTCACATGGTTCGTATAGACCCGGAACGTCACGCCGTCCGAGTCGGCCACGCTGGCCGTGCGCATCGCGGTGTGACCTCGCAGCCGGATGGCGGTCGCCGACTCCGGCAGGCTGAACGCGAACTGCTGGAAGGCGATGCCGGTGCCGCCGCGCCAGGGGGAGTGCAGCAGAAAGGCGCGCCGTCCATGCTGGGTGCCAAAAGGCTCGCACGCGACCCCGGTGGCATGTTCGAAGAAGCCCGACCATCCGAGCGGGACGTGTTGCTCTGCCTGGCCAGCGTAGGCGCAGCCCACCGCGTACACGCCCACTTCGTCGAGGGCCATCACGGTCGCGTCGGGCGCCATGGGCGGCTGGGCGGATACGGGAACGAGACCGCTGAGCAGGGCGGCGCCAACGGGCACAATGCGGCGCAGGTTTGGCATAGGCTGCCCGCAGGCTACCCCCACGGTCCCCGGGAGGCCAGCTCGGCGTGCCCCATGGGGCTCCAGGGACGCCGGGCAGACCCGGGCGCCGGCTCATGGAGAGCCACCATCTGCCTCGCATGCGCATTGAGAGCTCGAACGTTCATCGCTTGTATCCCGCCCGATGGGCGGCACCGCACGCGGGAGCGGAGCGCGGTCCCGCGCGATGCGGGACCGCTTGACGCCTCGTCGACGCACGGGCGCCGGAAGGTTCTCACGGTTCACGGGTAGTTCCCACGCACGACCTTGCGCGCATCGGAGCCATGAACCCGCGTGTGTAATTGGCAATTGAAAATTGAAAATTGAAAATTGTTCGGTTCATGGGAAGACTTGCCGGGGCGCGGCGAGCGGGGCGGGCATGTCGCAGGGCAGCTGCCACACGCGGGTGCCGTCGGCATTGCCGAAGTAGAGTCTCGACGGGCTGAGGCGGGTGGGGTCGCCGTCGGCCCAGAAGGCGAAGAAGGGGTCTTTGGCGTTGAGGGGGCGCCGGGCGTAGGTGTGGTTATAGGTGCTGTTTGTGGTGATCTGCCGAAGCAGGGTCCAGGTCTGTCCCAGGTCCCGGCTGGCCCACAGCGCCATCTCGCCGCCTGTCTGCCAGGCTTGAGGGCCGGGCTGGGTGGGGCCGATGACGAGCCAGCGGTCGGGCTGGATGTAGAGGCTGCCCATGTCGTAGTTATGGTCCGAACGGCACACGTCCGACGTGATCCACCGGCGCCCATTCCATCGCGCCACGGTCCAGATGCGCGGGTCGCCGCCGGGTCCGGGCTGGTAATGGCGGCTGACGATGTAGAGCAGGACGGGGTGGCCGTTGGTGTCGAAGTTGAGGTCACAGGTGTACATGAGCTGGCCGCGAGCGGCATAATCGAGAATCCGGGCTGGGTTGTCGGGTGTGGTGAGCGGCAGCGTCAGGGGGACGCCGTCCGCGGTGGTCCAGGTCGCGCCGAAGTTGGTGGTCTGCAGGTAATAAAGGTCGGTGCGCTTGTCGACCTTGCCGCCGGGGTGCCGGTTGAAGAAGGAGGCAACCAGGCCGTCGCGGCGCGCGTGACTGACCTGGTAATGGCCGCCGATGCCGGCCAGCTTGCGGTGGGCGCTCCAGTGGATGCCGTTGGTGCTGGTTTCCCAGTACAACTCGCGGCCGTGGGTGTATTTGGTGAACAGGTTGAAGAAGCCGAACCCGGGGATGTGCCAGGGCTGGGGGTAGGTCATCTCGTCGTGCCGGATGAACTCGAACTCGGCGACGCTGTAGGGCCGGGTGCCGCGGAATTTCCAGCCGGGGCGCAGCCGGCCGCGGCCGCTGACGAACACCCAGACGTGTCCCCGGTCATCGATCGCCAGGGCGGCGTTGTCGTGGGGGTCGTTGACGCCCTGCTTGTCGAGAACCACCGTGGGCCGGGGCACCTGTCCCGTGGCATGATCATAAAAGGACGCCATGATCAGCAAGTGCCGCCGGTCTTTGACGGTCCCTCCATAGACGAAGAACGTCTTGTTGACGGCAGGGGCGTAAACGGCGACCGGGACATGATTGGCGGTGTAGGTGCCCAGACCGCCCGAATACTTGTCGCCGTACTCGGAGACTTGCCGCAGCGTGAACCAGATCCCGCGGTAGCCGTCGCCAGGACCGGCTGGCGACAACGGCGCCGCACCGGCGCCGGCGCACACGCAGGCGGCCGCCACGAGGCTGGCCAAGCGGGATCTTGATTTCATAAGCATCCTCACGTCGGGTTGCGGCGGCTGCTTCGCGCCGTGGTCCGCGCCGTCAGAGCAAGTGGCAGAACATCGCGTCGCGCAGCTTGGGTTCGAACCACGTGCTCTTGGGCGGCATCATCTCGCCCGCATCCGCAATGGCCATCAGGTCTTCAATCCGGGTGGGGTGCAGGGAAAAGCCGCAGGCGAACTCCCCGCTGGCGACTCGTTTTTCGAGGTCGCGCGTGCCCCGGACGCCGCCGATGAAGCAGAGGCGGTCGCTGGTGCGGGGGTCGGCGAGGCCGAAGATGGGCTTGAGGATGTGGCGTTGCAGCAAGGCGACATCGAGCTGCTCGATCAGGTCGGACGCGGCCGCCAGGGGGGCGTGGAAGGTCAGTCCGTACCATCGCCCTTCGACGAACAGGCTGATTTGGTGAGGGCCGGGCGGCGTGGGCGCCGCGTTTTCCTGGAGGTGGCAAACGGCGGCGAGCCGCTCCAGCAGCTGCGGGGGCGTCAGCCCGTGCAGATCTCGAAGCAGCCGGTGGTAGGGCAGGATTCGCAGCTGGTTGTGCGGGAACAGCACCGTTAGAAAGTAACGGCTGTTGCCGCTGCCCTGCCGGTTCTGAAACACCCGCACCGCCGCCGCCGCCCGATGATGGCCATCCGCGATGTACAGAAACCGGATCCTCTCAAACGCCGACTGCAGGAATGCCAGGTCCGGCTCCGCGTGGAGGCTCCAGCTGCAGTGGCGGACGCCGTCCGGCGCCGTGAAATCGATCTCCGGCCCGGCGGCGGTGCGCCGGGCGACAAACGAGTCGATGGCCGCATCCGCCCGGTAGAAGAGGAAGGCCGGCCCGGTTTGGGCATTGAGCGCCTCGATGTGCCGCACCCGATCGTCTTCCTTTTCCGGCTTGGTCAGTTCGTGTCGCCGGATGAGATTCCGCTGGTATTCCTCGCAACTCACCACGGCGACCACCCCGGTCTGGCAGTGTCGTTTGACCGTCTGGCGGTACAGGTAGAACCCGGGCTGGGCGTCCTGACGCAGCCAGCCTTCACTGAGGAACCGCGCCAGGGTCCGTTTCCCCTTCTCATACACCTCAGGCTCGTAGGGATTGTGCGTTGCCGGCAGGTCGATCTCCGGCTTGCTCACCCGCAGGAAGCTGAACGGATTCCCCGCCGCCAGCTCGCGCGCCTCGTCCGACGACAGCACGTCATACGGCAGGGTGCAGAGGCGGACTGCCAGTTCGGGACGCGGGCGCACTGCGGCAAACGGCTTGATCGTGGCCATAGTTCAGCGCGGCGACGATAGGCACGCCCACGCCCGAACGCACGCGAAAAGTGGGCCGGCGGGGGGCGACTCCTCCATTGCGCGGCCGTTCGGCTTTGTTTAGGGTGCGCGGGTGTTGTTGAGAGCGTGGTTCGGCGCCGGTTTGCTGGCGATGGGCCTTATCCTCGGCGGCTGTGTTCCGGGCGCCGATTCACAGGATGAGGAGAAGAACCCGTATTATGTGGCGGGGCAGGACCGGGTCGGGGCGCGGGATTATGCGGGGGCGATCGAAGCGTTTGAGAAGGCGCTGGAGGTCAATCCCCGGTCGGCGCTGGCGCATTACGAGCTGGGGGTGTTGTATGAAACGCGCGAGAACGACTATGCCGCCGCCATCTACCACTACAACAAGGTGCTCAAGCTGCGGCCCCAGGGCACCTACCCGGCCGAGAACGCCCGCCAGCGCATCCCCGGCTGCCGGCTCGAGATGATCAAGGACGACACGCTGGAGACGTTGAATCCGACGGCGATGCGGGAGATCGAGCGGCTGCGCAAGGAGAACCAGCTGCTGCGCCAATACCTGGAAACCTGGAATGCCTGGTGGCAGCGCCACTCCAGGCGGCCCCGAACCACCCCCACCCCCACTCCAGCCCCCGCCCGCACCGACCGCCCGCCCGACAACGCCCCGGCCGTCTCCGCCCCCGCGTTCTCCGCCCCCGTGCCGGCGCGCTCCGCCGCGGCCGCAGCGCGTTCCGGCGGGCGCGGCGCTTCGGCCGCCGCCGCACCTCGTCGCACGCACCGTCTGGTGCAGGGCGATACCCTGATGGCCTTGTCGCGAAAATACGGCGTGTCGCTCGAGTCGATCCTGGCCGCCAACCCGGGGGTCAATCCCCGCCAGCTGAAGCCGGGGCAGGTCGTCCGCATTCCCTGACCGCCCATGCGTTTCCGCCTTTTCTTCGGACTGGTGACGGTTTTTTTTGTTGCGATGAACGTGGCGTTGTGGCGGTCCGAGTTCACGCGCCACGGCCGTTTTACGAGCCCTGTGCCGGCGGACATGGTGTGGCGCAAAGTCCTGACGGCTCCCGACCATTCGCGGCTGGTGATCGAGCACCGCGGGCGCAAGCTGGGCTATTGCACGTGGGCGCCGAACATTCAGGAGGGCCTGGCCACAGGCAGGCGGATGACCGATCAACCGCCGCCGGAAGGCATGATTCGACAGCTGACCAGTTACACCCTGGACCTCGACGGCACCGTGACGCTCCATCCCGATTTGCGGCTGCGCTTCAACCTGCACCTCAAGTTCGACACCAACCAGGCCGTCACCGAACTGGCCGCCTCCGTCCGGGTGCGTCCCGACACATGGGAACTCCATGCCAACGGCTCCGCGCAAACCCTCAGCCGCCACCGCGACACGCCCGAGGGACGCACGTCGAGGGCCTACCGGCTTTCCGAGCCCGGGTTTCTCGAGGAGGTTCTCGGCGATCTGGACCTGACCGTGCCGCCCGGGATGCTCGACGCCCTGGGCATCGACCTCGCCCGGCCCCGAATCGCCGCCGGGCTCGGCGGGCTCCAGTGGACCGCCCGCAACGACTGGCTCCAACTCGGCCACGCGCGGTTCCGCGGTTATCGTCTCGACCTCGACCCCCCCGGCCGCGTCAAGGCCGCCCTCTTCGTCAGCCCCATCGGCGAGATCCTGCGGATGGAACTCCCCGGCTCCACGGTCCTGGCCAACGACGCGCTGATGGGACTCGAGTGAGCGCGTCTTCATGATCGAGCTGCGACACATCACCAAGAAGTTCGGCGCCCTGGTCGCCGTGGATGATCTGAGCCTGTCCCTGCGGACGGGCGAGTTCTTTGCGATTCTCGGCCCCAACGCCGCCGGCAAGACCACCACCATCAAAGTCCTCACCGGCCTCATCAAACCCACCGCCGGCGTCGTACGCATCGCCGGCTTCGACCTGCATACCCATCCGCTGGAAGTGCGCCGGCGCCTGGCCTATGTGCCCGATTTCCCGTTTCTCTACGACAAGCTGACGCCCTGGGAGTTCCTGCGCTTCACCGGCCAGATGTTCCGCATGAGCGATGCGCGCATCCGCGAAGCCGGCGCCGCGCTGATCGACCAGTTCAACCTCCAACCCTTCGCCAACAAACCCATCGACGGCCTCTCCCATGGCACCCGCCAGCGCGTCGCGATCGTCTCCGCCCTCCTCCATGACCCCGAGGTGTTTGTCATCGACGAACCCATGGTCGGCCTCGACCCGCATCACGCCCGCACCGTCAAAGACCAGCTCAAGGAACGTTCCCGCGCCGGCATGACCGTCTTCGTCTCCACCCACCAGCTCAGCGTCGCCGAAGAACTCGCCGACCGCATCGGCATCATGCACCACGGCCGCCTCATCGCCCTCGGCACCCGCGATGAATTGCGCCGCCTGAGCGGCGCCGACGGCCCCCTGGAACATGCGTTCCTCGCGCTCACCGCCCAGGAAGCCAAGCACAACGAAGAGCCCGCACCGCCCTTCCCCCGCCCCAACCGCCCGTCGCCAGCCCCCACCCGCAACCCCCGCGCCTGACGCGCCCGGACCCTGCCCGTCCTTCCCATGAACCGAACAATTTTCAATTCTCAATTTTCAATTTGCAATTGCCAATTACACACGCCGGTTCATGGCTCCGATGCGCGCAAGGACTTTCCACCAACCCGGCGATGGACAGGCCACCGTGCAATGTGCTGCAATGGACCCCATGATCAACCGCTCATGGGCCTTCGCACCCCTTGTTCTCAGCCTGCTCCCCTGGCCCGCCACCGCCGTAACCCCGCCCCCGACCCTGGCCTGCGACCGGGATGAGGTCTTCGCAGGAGAACGCGTCACCGTCCACGGCTCCCGGCCCCATGCCGTCCAGATCCCCGCCGACGCGCGGCCCGGGCAGCGGCTGTGGATCAACCGCGAAGGCGCGTGGATTGACTTCACCGTCGTGCCCCTGGCGGAGGCGGCGATCGAGCTGGAAGGGACCCGGTTGAAGACGCGGTTCACAAGCCGGAACCCCCAGGCTGCGGAATTCACCCTGGCAATGACATGGGGCGAGGGGCCGCACGCCAAACGCCTCGTTGCCGTGGAACACCCGCAAGGCGTCCCGTTGCCCGCGTCCCCCAGCGCCCGCACGCCCGGCCAGACGCTTCGCCTGGATCCCCGCCTGCCCCGCGACCTGGCCTGCGAACTGGACCCGCCCCGGGAGGCGGCCACGAACACGCTGCGAATCGAACTGACCCGGGACGGCTTGTCGCGGCGATGGGAGCATCGGCTGCGCGCCGTGCGCGGGACGGTGCCGCTGATGCCGTTGCCGGAGCGTTTCACACGCGGCCTGTGCCGGCGGGGACATGCCGAGACCGCGGAGTTCGGCGAAACGGCGGCCGTCGTGGAGCCACGGCACGTGGTTTCCGGGGGCGCGCCCAAGAACGCGCTATTCATGCATCCGCCCTATCAAGGCGGGGTGGGCTACTGTTTCGCCCTCTATCCCGACATCGCCCTGCCGGCCGCGCCGGCGGCGGCGTTCCGGGCGATGGTGGGCAAGGGCGATGGCAGCGATCTTGGGGACGGGATCGTCTACCGGGTGGCGGTGGTGGTGGCGCAGGGGGCGGAGACCCTCGTGGGGGAGCGGGTTGTGACCCGTCACGCCTGGCTGCCGCTGGCGGTGGACCTGTCGCGCTGGGCGGGCCGGCGCGTGGCGTTGAAGCTCATCGCGGACGTCGGCTCCCGGGACGATTCGACGGGGGACTGGGGCTGTTGGGGCGACATGCGTCTGGAGACGCTGGAGCCGCGCTGGCGCTGGGTGCTGGACGGAACGGGTCGTGCCGGCGGGAGCAGGTAGGGGGCTTGTGCCAGGCCTGGCGAGCGGCACATCCTTTTACGGTTGCTGAAATCCCCTCACCTCGATGGGCTTGCGGCCCGGCGGTTTCGGCAGGAACATGTCCTTTCCGGTGATGCCCGCCTCGCGGACCATCCGCAGGCTGTATTCGAGCCGGCCCAGGTCTCGGCCGCCGTTGTTCGTGCCCAGCGAGAAGCGGGCGCCCATCTGTTTGGCGAGTTTGATAAACGCCAGGCTGGGCAGCCTGAACCGGGCGTTGATTTCGATCGCGACATCGTTGCGCACCGCGGCGGCGATCACCCGCCGCATGCGGGGTTCGGTCCAGAGGGTGTCGTAGTTCCCGGCGATCGCGTCGGGCAGGAAAGTGGGATTGACATAGATATCCACCGGCTCGTGGTCGAGGATGCCGACGGTCGTTTCGACCAGCCGGTCCATGAACGCCTGCGGATCGCCCACGTCCACCTCGTCCCTGATCCACAACCGCGTCCGCCGGCCGCGGGAATCCGTGAAGGTCATCGCGTCCGTGAACACATAGTCGAACCGCGCCACGGCCGCCGGCGAGAACAGCCGCACCCACTCGCGCCCCTCGGCTTGCATGCCCAGGAACACCGGGCGCCCGCGCATCTCGTCGAGGAAACGTCCGATGCCGGCGTCGTTGGTGATGGCGAAGCCCACGCCGCAGTTGGGCGCGACGCCGTAGCCGATGCCGGTGCGACGGGAGTGGTCGAGCAGTTCCTCCACGGTGAGCCCGCCTTTCAAGTGCGCGTGAAAATCCACCAGCGGGAAGTTCCGACGGCTCAGCGCCGCCACGTGGCGATACGCCTCGTCCACTTCCGGCGCGGCGTCTTCCGCCGCCGGCAACGATTCGGGAAGCAGCCTGATCCTGAGGTTCCGATAGTACACCCGGCTGCCCGGATCGTGGCACTGCAACGCGAGGGTGCCCCGGCTCAGACGCCGGTCCCGGCCCGGCTCGGT
This sequence comes from Verrucomicrobiota bacterium, assembly GCA_016935555.1. Lineage (GTDB taxonomy): Bacteria > Verrucomicrobiota > Verrucomicrobiia > Limisphaerales > JAFGQR01 > JAFGQR01. The sequence goes on along the minus strand of JAFGQR010000159.1, from coordinate 27,716 downwards.
CAGGGGCGGCTCGGGCTCAATCCAATCCACCGTCATCACGCCGTTGACCCACACCCGCACCCGCTTGCCGCGCACGTCCAACCGCACGGTGAACCACTGCCCGTCCGAAACAACCGACCTGTATTGGTTGCGCACCCCGTACAGGCTGCCCGTCCGTTTCAGCTCCCCAGACCCGCCGCCGCCACACGTGTTGCACACCTGCACCTCGAGGCCGCGCACCGGAAAACCGCGCGCTTGCGCGGCCGTGTGAAAATAAATCCCCGAGTTCGCCCCCGGCTTCGTGAGCACCTCGGCCGAAAACTCGAAATTCTTGAAATCGGCCCGGCCGACGGGTCCGGTGTAGAAGAGATGCGCGCGCGGGCCGTCGCACGCGATCTGGCCGTCCACGACCCGGAACGAGCCGGGGTGCTCGGCCGCCTGCCAGCCGTCCAGGGTGCGGCCGTCAAAGAGCGGAATCCAGTCGCCGGAGGGGGCGGGTGCCGTCGGGGCGCCGGCGGCGGGACGGGGCGCAAGGCCCAGGCAGCACAAGGGGATGAGGCAAAGCAGCGCATTGGAGTGGCTCATGGAACAGAGCATCCGCAATCCGGATGGGAAAGCAACCCGGATGTTGCGGGCGGAGAGTGCGGCGCCGCCGGGTTCAAACGCGGGCAGGACGCAAGTCCCCGCCGGGCCGGGGCGGAAAAACCGTCACAGCGCGTCCCGGGCCGGCGGGCTGGGAACGGCGGGGCCTGCCTTGCCCCCCGGCGGCGTCGCGCGAAGACGGGGCGGGTTTAAGGGCGGGCCGCGGCGCGGAGGTCCTGTTTGCGCTGGCGGAGGCTCCGGAAGAACTCCCAGCCTTCGCGGCAGCGGCGGACGAAGACCTGCTTGTCTTCGAGCATGGTGCGGACAATGCGGAGGATGGGTTTGGGGCGGAGATAATAGGCGCGGTAGAAGCGGTCGACGGCTTCGAAGATGGCCTCCTTGCTGAGGCCGGGGTATTCGAGGGTGGAGTCTTGAAACCCGTCGTGGTGGACGATGTCGGTTTTGTCTTTTTTGGCGAACCAGCCATTGAGGCGGGCCTGGTCGTAGAGTTCGGTGCCCGGGTAGGGTGCGGCGAGGGAGACCTGCAGGCTGAAGACATCCAGCTCGAGGGCGAAGCGGATGGTTTCCTCGATGGTCTCGGGGGTTTCGATGGGGAGGCCGAGCACGAAGGTGCCGTGGATGACCACCCCGGCCTGGTGGCAGGCCGTGGTGAAGCGGCGCATCTCGTCAAGGGTGACGCCTTTCTTGACATTCTTGAGGATTTGCGCGTTGCCGCTTTCGTAGCCCACAAGGAAAAGGCGCAGGCCGCTGTCCTTGAAGAACCGGACGGTGTCGGGATCGAGGTTGGCGCGGCTGTTGCAGGACCAGGTGAGCCCGAGGGGCGCAAGCTTCCGGGCAATCTCGCGGGCGCGCGGGAGGTTGGCGGTGAAGGTGTCGTCGTCGAAGAAGAACTCTTTGACCTGGGGGAACAGCCGCTTCATGTAGGCCATTTCATCGGCGACATTCTGGGGGGAGCGGACGCGATAGCGGTGGCCGCCGATGGTCTGGGGCCAGAGGCAGAAGGTGCATTGCCCGGGACAGCCGCGGCCGGTGTAGAGGCTCAGGTAGGGGTGCAGCAGGTAACCGATGAAGTAGTTCTCAATCACCAGGTCGCGCTTGTAGACGTCCGCCACCCAGGGCAACGCGTCCATGTCGTCGATCAACTCGCGTTCGGGATTGTGGATGATCCTGCCCTCGGCGTTGCGGTAGGAGAGGCCGCGGATCGATTCGAGCGGGCGGCCTTCGGCGACCTCCTTGCAGGTGAAATCGAACTCTTTGCGGCCCACCCAATCGATGGCCGGAGAGGCCTTCAGGGTTTCGGCTGGCAGCACGGCGGCGTGGGCGCCCACAAAGCCGATGCGCGTGTCCGGTTTCTGGCGTTTGATCGCCTCGGCGACCTTGCAGTCGTTGCGCAGGGAGGGGGTGGAGGTATGGATGACGACATGATCGTAGGCTTGGGCTTCGGCCAGGCATGGGCCGATGCCGATCTGGTGGGGCGGGCAATCCATCAACCGGCTGTCGGGCACCAGCGCGGCCGGCTGGGCCAGCCACGTGGGATACCAGAAGCTGGTGACCTCGCGGCGCGCCTGATAGCGCGATCCCGCGCCGCCATCGAAGCCGTCATAGGAAGGAGGCGACAAAAACAGGGTTCTCATGGGGAGGATCGGTCACCGATCACCGGCAGACGGGTCAGAGGGGTGAAAAGGCTGGCCAGAACGCACAGCAGCGACGCGGCAAGTCCCGCCCCCACCCCAAGCAGGGGAGCCATCGGATTCCAGCGGCGGGCGAGCAACAAGTACGCGGCGGTGGCCATCAGCGCGCCCAGCAGCACGGTGGCCACGGTCAGCCTGAACCAGGATTTCCAGCAGATCACCCGGCGCCCCTTGCGTTTGCCCACAAGCGTGATGCGCATGGCGCCCGTCAGCCCTGCCGCCCCCCCAACGCCGCCCCTTGTGCCTCATGCGCCTCGTGCGCCTCCTGGGCCGCCGCAGCAACGCCGGCGCCGCCGGGCGCGGCCGACCTGGCAGGCGGTTTGGCGAATCCCAACGCGGCCTTGGCCTCGGCCAAGTGGCCCTTGCCGATGGACACGCCGTTGAACGCCTTCACGCGAAGCCCTTCGGGGTTTGGCTTGGGACGGGACCCGAAATTGTACTTGATGTTTTTCCAGGTGTCGCCCTGCCGGGCATTGACGCCAAGGGCGCCGCTGGGGTCGTAGCCGCAGTGAACCATGCAGTTCTCGCACCGCGGGTCGCGCGCGACGCCGTTGACCACACCGTAGCGGTTCCAGTCCACCTCGTCGAGCATCTGACGGTAGGTGGGATAATGGGTGTCCGTCATCAGGTAACACGGCGCTTTCCAGCCGCGGATGTTGCGGGTGGGAATCGCCCAGGCGGTGCAGGTCAGCTCCCGCTTGCCGGCGAGGAACTCCTGGTAGACGCGCGTGCCGAAAATATTGAATCGGTCGCCCCACTCGAGGATGTTGGCGAATTTCTTCCGGGTCATCTCGCGGGTCAGGAAGAAGTCGGCGGGGTTCTTGCCCAGGCGTTGGATCATGTCCCGCTTGGCGGCGTCGAAATCGTAGCCGGGCGAGATGGTGTGGCCGTCGACGCCGAGGGCGGAGACGTATTGGAACAGCTGTTCGATCTCGCGCATGTCGGTTTCCTTGTAGACCGTGGTATTGGTGGCGACCTGGAAGCCGAGGCGTTTGGCGAGGCGAATGGCGGCGACGCACTCGCGGAACACGCCTTCGCGCTCGACGGCGAGGTCGTGCGTATATTCCAGGCCGTCCACATGCACGTTCCAATACAGCCACTTCGTAGGCGCAATCACCGGGCGGCTCCGCGTGGTGCCCTGGCGGACGGCGGCGGCGTCCCTGCCGGAAATCAGGTTGTCGCGGAGCAGCGTCGTCAGTTCGGGCTCGAGCGCGGGGGTGTAGATGCTGGCCAGGTACTCGCAGAGTTTCCTGCGCATGAACACGCCGTTGGTGCACACATACACGATCCGGCCCTGCCGAAGCAGACCCGCCACAAGCTCCTCAATGTGCGGATAGATCAACGGCTCGCCACCGCACACCGACACCATCGGCGCGCCCGCCTCCACCGCCGCCCCCAGACAATCCTCCAGCGTCATCATGTCCTTCAGGCTGGTCGAATACTCCCGAATCCGCCCGCAACCGGTGCACGTCAGATTGCACGTGTGCAGCGGCTCCAGCTGCAACACCAGCGCAAACCGCCGCGTCCGGAGCAGTTTGTGTTTGAGGATGTGCGCGGCGATTTTCGCCGTCAACGCCAGGGGAAAACGCATAGCGAGCCGGGAATCAGGGGATGGATGAAAACGACGCCGCGGAGGGTGCGGCGGCACATGCCGATGAGTTGGAAGGCACGGTCAGAACCAGCCCGGGCAAAAGAAACGAGGCCGGGGAAACACTGCCCGAGGCGTTGATGCCGCCGCATCCGGAAACGAGCACCCCCACGCACAGCAGAACGCCCCCACATAGCATTTTCCAACAAATATGCACAGTGGTAGTATAGAGGCCGACACCATCATGGCAACTGCTATTTCAAACCCGCCCGCCCCGCGCCCACGCCGCAACCCGCACAGCCCCCCACGATGCCCCGCGCCCGCGCCGCGGATCGCCTGCGGCCTCATTCTGGCCGCCGCGGCCGTCTGCGGGTCCGCGCCCGACGCGCCTCCGCAAAACGCGGTGCCGACGGCGGAGGCGGCGGCCGTGAAACGCGCCCATGAGGCCCGCGCGCAAGCCGAGCAGCGCTTCCTGGGCCAGCCCCACCAGCCGGTCCTCGCCTGGCAATGGGCTCGCGCCTGTTTCGACTGCGCCGACCTCGCCTCCAACCAGACCCAGCGCGCGCAAATGGCCCACGCGGGCATGCGCGCGGCAAGCCGGGCCATCGCCCTGGATGCGAAGCAGGCCGCCGCGTTTTATTATTTGGGATTGAACCAGGGCCAGTTGGCGCGCACGCGCAAGCTCACGGCACTGGGGCTGGTCAAGGACATGGAACGCGCCTGGCTCCAGGCCATCGCCCTGGATCCAACGTTCGATTTCGCAGGGCCCCACCGCTCCCTTGGAATGCTTTACCGGGACGCGCCGGGATGGCCGTGGAGCCTGGGCAATCGCGCCAAAGCGCGGCACCACCTCGAGAAGGCTCTCAGCCTGGCCCCCGACTATCCCGATAACTTGCTGTGTCTGCTGGAAAGTAACCTGGCCTGGAACAACCTGTGGGCCGTCCGGCAACAACTCGCCTCCGCCGAACAAACCCTCGCCCGGGCGCGGCGGACCCTGGCGGGAGAAGCCTGGGCATGGAGCTGGCACGATTGGGACCGCCGATGGAAGGCGATCCGCGCCAAGGCGGCTGCGCCGCCCAAGACCGGATGATTGCCCCCCAGGCAACCCGGCCCGCCGCGACGCCATGACGCCCGCCGCCCCGCCCGGCAATCCCGGCGGCGGACGGCGGTGCCGCATCGCGCGGGGCCACGCCCCGGCAGCCGCCCATTCGCCCGCCGAGGATTCGCACATCCGGAGCTTGGAAACCACCGGGTGCGGGCGCATACTCCAGCCATGACGCTGAGCATGACCTCGCGCGAGCGGTTGTTGGCCGCCCTGGCGCACCGGATTCCCGACCGCGTGCCGATTGATCTGGGGGGCAACCAGACCGGCATCCACAAGGTCGCCTACCAGAACCTGCTCGACCGGCTCGGGCGGCGGGAGCCGATCGTCATCATGGACTTGATCCAGCAGCTGGCCCAGCCCTCCGAGGCCGTGCTGCAGCGGCTGCGCGTCGACACGCGCTATGTGTGGGCCCACAGCGCCGCCAGCTTCCAGGGCGCCGTCCTCCGGCGGGAGCGGGACGGGCGGACCTGGCAGGATTTCACCGACGAGTTCGGGGTGACCTGGTCCATGCCGGACGACACCCCGCTCTACTTCGACATCTCGCACTCGCCTCTCGCCGGGCTGTCCCTTGGGCAAATCCGCGGCTACCCGTTCCCCCGCGGCGATGACCCGACCCGCTTCGAGGGGCTGCGCGATCGCATCCTCGCGCTGAAACGCGACACGCCCTACGCGGTCGTGAGCGGCATTTCGGGGGTGGTCTACGAGTATTGTTGGTACCTGCGCGGTCTGGAAAACCTCTTTGCCGACATGCTGGAGCGCCCCGAAGTGGTCGAGACCATCCTCGACCGGATGCTGGCGTTCTGGCTGGACTGGTTCCGGGTGTTCCTGGACGAAGCCGGGGACGTCATCGACGTGATCATGATCGGCGACGATCTCGCCGGGCAGGCGGGCCCCCTGTTCTCGCCGCGCATTTACCGGACCCTCATCAAACCCCGCCAAAAACGCCTCGTCCAATACATCAAGTCCCGAACCCGGGCCAAGGTCTGGTATCACTCGTGCGGGTCGGTGGTGTCCTTCATTCCGGAATTGCTCGACAACGGGATCGACATCCTCAATCCCGTCCAGTTGTCCGCCAAGGGCATGGACCCCGCAACCCTCAAAGCGCAGTTCGGCGATCGCCTTGTCTTCTGGGGCGGCGGCGTCGATACCCAGCACGTCCTGCCCCGCGGCACCCCCGCCGAAGTCCGCGATCAGGTGCGCCGCAACCTCGAAGCATTCAAACCCGGCGGCGGTTACGTCTTCAACGGCGTCCATAATATCCAGGCCGACGTGCCGCCCGACAATGTCCTCGCCATGTACGACGCCGCCGCCGAGTTCGGCGCGGGCTGATCCCCCGGCCGGGCGCACCCCCCCAAGCCCATCCCGCGGGTCCCGGCTCTGAAGGGCGCCCGTCGGGCAGGGGTTGACGCGGCGACCGGGGGACGCGCAACATCGGTCCATGATTCACATGCCGCCCGTTCGCCGGACACGCCTCATGGCGCTCGCGCTGCTGCTGCTCCCGGGGTGCGCCCTCCGTCACCCGCCGATCGAACCCGACCACGCCACCGTCGGCCGGCTCGGCCCGAACCTTCACCTCACGCCCACCAGCCAGCTCCTCACACCGGCAGGCCGCCAAATCGAACTGCCGGCAATGCGTCCCCAGGCGCTGGCGCTCAGCCCCGACGGCCGGCTGTTAATCACCGCCGGCCGCAGCAACCGCGTCTATGTCATCGACGCCCACACCGCCCAAATCCTCCAGCGACAGTCCATGCCCCGCAGCGCCCCGCCGCCAGAAGCCAAACCGGCAGCCGCCTCCAACACCCGCGCCCAGCCGGACGACGACAGCGACAAGGATTCGTCGCCGTTCGACGACGCCGTCGAGATGCCGGAGCCGGACCCGGACAGGCGGGCTTGGGCGAGCCTGACGGGGATCGTGTTTTCGCCGGACGGCACGCGATTGTACATGGCCAACGCGGTCGGGGACGTGAAAGTGTTTGCGGTGACGGCCGGGCGGAAGGTGACCGGCCTGGGCAGCATTGCCGTGCCCCAAGCCCGCGCCGCGAAACGCAGGGCGGAAATCCCGACGGGCCTGGCCGTGTCGGCGGACGGTCGGCGGCTGTATGTGGCGGGCAACCTTGGCAACCGGCTTTACGAGATCGACGCGGCGGAAGGCAAGGTGCTGCGGCGTTGGGACGTCGGGGTCGCGCCCTTCGACGTGGTGGTGACGGGCGGCAAGGCGTATGTCAGCAACCAGGGCGGGCGGCGCCCCGGGAGCGAGGATTTGAGCGCGCCGGCGGGCAAGGGCAAAATCGTGAGGGTGGACCCGGTGCGCCACATCGCCAGCGAAGGGTCGTTGACCGTCATCGACCTCGAAGCCGGGGAGGTGAAAGCCGAGCTGATTGTGGGCCTGCACGCCTCGGCACTGGCCGTCACCCCCGACGGCCGGCACGTCGTGGTGGCCAACACCGGCAGCGACACCTTGAGCGTCATCGACACCACCACCGACCAAGTCGTCGAAAAAATCTGGACCCGCCAGACCCCGGCGGACCTGTTCGGCGCCCAACCCAATGCGCTTGCGTTCGACCGCCAGGGCCGCCGCCTGTTCGTCTGCAACGGCACCCAAAACGCCGTCGCCGTCGTCCACTTCGAGCCCGCCGCCAATGTCTCGCGCGTCCTCGGCTTCATCCCGGTCGGGTGGTTCCCGGGCGCCGTGGCTTTCGACGCCGCCCGGGAGCGGATCTGGGTGGCCAACATCAAGGGCATCGGCGTCGCGCGGGAGTTCAAACCCGAAGATCCCGTGAAGCTCCGGTCCAAGGACTTCCACGGCACGCTCTCGCTCGTGCCCGTGCCGTCCCCGCGCCAGCTGGCGGCGATGACAGCCGTCGCCCTGCGCAACATGCGCCATCCGCGGCTCCAGGAGGCGCTGCTCCCGCCCCGCCCCGGTCAGCCGCCCCGGCCCGTGCCCGAGCGCGTCGGCGAGCCCAGCGTCTTCCGGCACGTGATCTACGTGATCAAGGAGAATCGCACCTACGACCAGGTGCTGGGAGACATGGCCGAGGGCGACGGCGACCCGTCGCTGTGCACCTTCGGCGAGACCTACACGCCCAATCAGCACAAGATCGCCCGGGAGTTCGTGCTGCTGGACAATACTTACTGCTCGGGGGTGCAAAGCGCCGACGGCCACCAGTGGACCGACAGCGCCATCGCCAACGCCTACATGGAACGCCAGCTCTCCTCGGACTTCCCCCGCAGCTACCCCAGCGGCAAAGGCGCCGACGGCCTCGACGCGCTGGCCTGGTCGTCCTCGGGGTTCATCTGGGACAACGCCCTGGCCCATGGCAAGACCTTCCGCAACTACGGGGAATGGATGATCTCCGAGGCCGGCTGGACGGACAAGACCCGCAAATCCAGGCCGAGCTGGCTGGACTTTTGGAAAGACCACACCAACCATGCCGGCCTCACCCGCCTCAGCGCCCACGCCGGCATCAAAAGTCTCGAACCCCACAGCCTCACCCGCTACGTCGGTTACGACCTGCGCGTGCCCGACGTGAGACGCGCGGCGGCGTTCATCGACGACCTGAAACGGTGCGAGGCGCAGGGCGAGTTCCCGAACCTGGCCATGGTGTTCTTGCCCAACAACCACACCGGCGGCGCCAAGGAACGCTACCCCACCCCCGGCGCCCAGATCGCCGACAACGACCTCGCCCTGGGCCGCATCGTCGAAGCCGTCTCCCATAGCCGGTTCTGGCCCGAGACCTGCCTCCTCGTGATCGAGGACGATCCGCAGGCGGGCTGGGACCATGTCAGCGGCTACCGCACCACATGTTTCGTGGTCAGCCCCTACACCAAACGCCGCCAAACCGTCCACACCGCCTACAACCAGACCAGCCTCATCCGCACCCTGGAACTCATCCTCGGCCTGCCCCCCATGAACCAGCTCGATGCCACCGCCACCCCCATGTCCGATTGCTTCACCCTCGCCCCCGACTTCACCCCCTTCACCGCCGTCCCCAACCAGGTCCCCCTCGACCAAATCAACCCGCCCCCGCGCCAAATCACCGACCCCATCCTGCGCCGCGACGCCGTCGTGTCCGCCCGCCTCCCCCTCGACGAGGTCGACCGCTGCCCCGAGGACGTCTTCAACCGCATCCTCTGGCGCGCGATGAAAGGCCCCCGCACGCCCTACCCCGAATGGGCCGTGAAGCACGCCGCGGACGATGACTGACGCGGACGCGGCCCGCGTCGGGGCAGGAACCGCAGCGTCCCGCCGCGACGGCTCACAGACCCGGGGACGGTTTTCAAGGCCGTTGCGGGCCCCGCCCGGTGCGTTCAGCCGACGCCCATGGAGAGGAGGAATTCGATGTTGGTGGCCGTCTTGCGCAGTTTGCCCAGGAGCAATTCCATGGCCTCGACGGGGGGCACGCCGGTGAGCGCGCGGCGGAGAATGACGACTTTGCTGTATTCGTCGGGGTGGTAAAGCAACTCCTCCTTGCGGGTGCCGGACAGTTCGATGTTGATGGAGGGGAAAATGCGGCGGTCGACCAGGTGGCGGTCGAGGTGGACCTCCATGTTGCCGGTGCCCTTGAACTCCTCGAAGATGACCTCGTCCATGCGGCTGCCGGTGTCGATGAGGGCCGTCGCCATGATCGTGAGGGAGCCGCCTTCCTCGATGTTGCGGGCGGCGCCGAAGAACCGCTTGGGTTTGTGCAGGGCGTTGGCGTCGACGCCGCCGGAGAGGATCTTGCCGGAGTGAGGCTGGATGGTGTTGTAAGCGCGGGCGAGGCGGGTGATGGAATCGAGCAGGATGACGACGTCGCGTTTGTGCTCGACCATGCGGCGGGCTTTTTCGATGACCATTTCGGCGACCTGCACGTGGCGTTCGGGGGGTTCGTCGAAGGTGGAGCTGATGACCTCCGCGCCGCGGCAGGTCCGTTCCATGTCGGTGACCTCCTCGGGACGCTCGTCGATGAGCAGGATGAACAGGTAGGCTTCGGGATTGTTCTTGAGGATGGCGTTGGCCAGCTTCTGCATGAGAACGGTCTTCCCGGTGCGAGGAGGAGCTACGATCAACCCCCGGGTCCCCTTCCCAATGGGGCAGACGAGATCGTGAACGCGGGTGGACAGTTCCTCGGCATCGGTTTCGAGAATGAAACGCTTGTTGGGAAAAAGCGGCGTCAGATTGTCAAAATGCGTCTTGTCCTTGGCCTTCTCGGGATCTTCGCCGTCGACACCCTCCACTTTGAGCAGGGCGAAAAACTTCTCCTTTTCTTTCGGGGGCCGGATTTGCCCGGCGACGAGGTTGCCGGTTTGAAGGTTGAACCGGCGGATCTGGGAAGGCGAGACGTAGATGTCCTCGGGGCAGGGCAGGTAGTTGAAGCTCTGGGAACGCAAAAAGCCGAACCCCTCGTCGAGCACTTCAAGCACCCCCTCGGAAAACATGATGCCGCTGCGCTCGGCGTTTTTCTGGAGGAGATGAAAGATGACTTCGTGCTTGCGCATGGTGCCGAAGTTCTCGATGCCCATTTCCTTGGCCATCTTGTTCAGTTCGGCCATGGACATCGCCTGGAGCTTGGCAATGTTGATCGTCAACGCCGGTGCCGTGTCCGCTCCCTCCGCCGCGGGTGTCTCCTCCTCGGCCTCCACATCGGGCAGACGGGAAGGCCCGTGGTTCGCGCCGCCCGCGTTGCCCCCGCGCCCGCCGCGGCCCCGGCCGCGTTTGCGGCCCTTCTTCTTTCGAAACGGGGGCCCGCCGGACGGCGCAGAGCCCGGGGCGGGTGCGCCCCGGGAATCCGGGGCGCGCGGGGGTTCGGCATGGGGAGCGGGGGTGGAGATTTCCGGGCTGGGGAGGATCTCCGGGGCCTGCGGAGGGATGAGTTCCGGGGCTTGGGCTTCGGAGCCGGTGTCGGGGGGCCGGTGGTCGCCGGCGGGCTTGGCGCTCCTACGTTTTGGCTTTGGCATAATGCAAAATCGTCATTGGTCAACGTTGTGGCGGCTGCTTAGGGCAAGCGGGCGGGTGGATGGGCCACGCATCTTCGCTTGGCTGGCGGTTGCCGGGTAGACGCGACTGGATCCGGCAACGGCTGATTGGCACTGGCTTGTCCGGTCCGATTAATAGGGTAACGGAAACCGCGCGGTCAACTCGCGAACACGTTGCCGCACCGTGCGCGCGGCGTCAACATTCTTTGTGTCCGCGAGCACCTCGCTGATCATGTCGGCCACGGCGGCCATCTCGGGTTCGCGCATGCCGCGGGTGGTGAGGGCGGGGGAACCGAGCCGGATGCCGCTGGCCTGGAAGGGCGATCGCGTTTCGAAGGGGATGGTGTTCTTGTTGACGGTGATGCCGGCGGTGTCGAGGGCGGTCTGGGCGTCCTTGCCCGTCAGGCCGCGGGCGCCCACATCGACGAGCATCAAGTGGTTGTCGGTGCCGCCGCTCACAAGGCGGAACCCGTTAGACTTCATGCCTTCGGCAAGGGCCTGGGCGTTCCGGAGGATCTGTTGCTGGTAGGCGCGAAACGCAGGCTGGGCCGCCTCCGCCAGACACACGGCTTTGGCCGCAATGACATGCATGAGGGGACCCCCCTGAACGCCGGGAAACATCTGCGCATCGATCTCCTTGCGATATTTCTCCGGACACAGGATCAGACCCCCGCGCGGTCCGCGCAGCGTCTTGTGCGTCGTGGTCGTGACAAAGTCGGCGTGCGGGACCGGGCTGGGGTGTTCGCCGGCCGCGACCAGGCCGGCGATATGGGCTATATCCGCAAGCAGGTAGGCGCCAACGTCGCGCGCAATCTGGCCCATGCGGGCAAAATCGATGATCCGCGGGTAGGCGCTGGCGCCCACGGTGATCATGCGGGGCTGGTGTTCGCGGGCAAGCCGCGCCAACTGGTCGTAGTCGATGCGTTCGTCCTCGGGCCGAACGCCATAATGGACCACGTTGAAAAAGCGTCCGGAGAAATTGACCTTGTTGCCGTGGGTGAGGTGGCCGCCGTGGGTGAGGTCCATGGTCAGCAGCCGGTCGCCGGGCTTGAGGAAGGCGAAATACACGGCCATGTTGGCCTGGCTGCCGGAATGCGCCTGGACGTTGGCGTGTTCGGCCCCAAACAGCCGCTTGGCGCGGTCGATGGCCAGTTGCTCAGCCTCGTCCACATGTTGGCAGCCGCCATACCAGCGTTTGCCGGGGTAGCCTTCGGCGTATTTGTTGGTCAGGACGGACCCTTGGGCCTCCATGACGGCCGGGCTGGTGAAGTTTTCGCTGGCGATCAGTTCGAGATGATCCTGCTGGCGGGCCGTTTCCCGGGCAATCACCCGGGCGATCTCGGGATCGACGGCCGCAAGGTCCACATCCATCAGCGCGGGACCGGGCTCGAGTTTGCCGATGCGGCGCGCGTGCCGCCCGCCCTCGAACGGGGTGTCGAGGAAGATCTTGAGAATGCGCTGGGCCAGCGGGGGGTCGATATGCCGGCCGGCCAGGCACAGGATGTTCGCGTCGTTGTGACGCCGCGCCATGACGGCGAGCGACTCGTTCCAGACGAGGGCGGCCCGGATGCCGGGCACCTTGTTGGCGGCGATGCTGACGCCAATGCCCGTGGTGCATACCAGAACACCATAATCGAACTGGCGCGCAGCCACGCCCCGGGCGACGGCCTGCGCGTTATCCGGGTAGTCGGTGGGATCGGGGCTGTGGGTGCCGAGGTCGGTGACTTCAACGCCCTGATCGTGCAGGGCGGCTTTGAGTTGTTCCTTGAGCTCGTAACCGCCGTGATCCGAGCCGATGGCCAGGTGAAGGGTGCGCATGTGTGGAGGATGACTTGCCGGAGAGGAGACGCTTTGTTCCAGGAATTTCAGCAGGGAGGAGATGCCTTGTTGGATTTGCCGACAACACTGCACATAGACGTCATACGACCCGCCGATCGGATCCGTGATGTCTTTCTCGAACGGGTGCAGCTCGTCGTTGAATTCGCGCAGCAAAAACGTCTTCTCGGCCGCATGCGGATACAGCAGGATCACCGACTGCACATGACCGGCGGTCATGCAGAAAATGTAGTCCGCCTGGCTGACCAGCTCGACCGTCAGCTGCCGGCTGCGCACGGACGAGATGTCCGCCCCCACCTCGCGGCAGGCCCGAATGGCGTAGTCGCTGGGCGGCTGGCCGGCCACCGCGCCCACGCCGGCCGAGAGCACCCGGAACGCGCCGGAATCCCCCACCGCCTGGCAGAACAAACCCTCCGCCATGGGACTGCGACAGATGTTCCCGGTGCAGACAAACAAAACCGTCTTCATTCGCGGGGCGAGGACTGGGGCGGCTTGACCCGGATCACGGCAAGGCCCTTCAAAAGATCAAGGGCGCGCGCCAGCACCGGGTCCTGCAGCACCGGCGCGTCCGGCTCGCCCGCCTCCTGCCCCGCCTCGCGTTCGTCGTCCGGCCCCCGGTTCTCCCGGTGGCGGCGGATCAACTCGGCTTCGTTGATCCGGCGGCTGCCGGCGTTGGTGGCCTGCGACGCGGCGGTGCCGGCCGCGGCGGCCGCGGCGGACGCCGGCGCGCCGGCGGCGGCCGGCGCATAGGCGTCTTCCAAAAACCTCGACTCGTCGGCCAGGCGGACCGCGACATGAATGTCGGGTCGCAGACCGGATGCGGAAATCGGCCGGCCGCGGCCGAGTTTGACGGGCTGGACGGCGAGACGCAGGCGCTGGCCATTGCGGAGGGTGAACTCGGCGAACTGGCTGGCTTGGCCGGCGGTCCTCGAGCCGAGCAGCAATCCGATGCCGCCCTGGCGCAACACGCCTGCCAGAACCTCGGCGGCACCGGCGGTTTTTGTGTTGACGAGGATGGCCAGGGGCAGCGCCAGGGCGTTGTCCTTGACCGCGGAATGCTTCATCCCACTGCCCCAATCGGCCAGCGGCTGGCTCCCCGCGAAAAACCAGTCTGCCACCGCCACCGCAGCACCGTAATCGGTTCCCCCGGCAAAGCGCAGGTCGAGGATGACGCCCTTCAAGGGGTGGGTGGCATTCAACTGGTCAAAGGCCTCGCGCAGTCGCGCGCCCGCGTCGCCGGCAAGCGGGCCGAACTGAAAGTAGCCGAACGCGCCGTCGAAGAGGAGGGATTTGCGGAGGCTTGGAGCGGGGGTGGCCGGGGTGTCGGGGTCGCGGGCGGGGAGCAGGGTGACTTTCGGGTGGAGTTGATCCAGGAGACCTTCGACGGCCGCCTTGTTGAGCGCGTCGGCGTCGATCCCCTTGAGGTGGGTGCGCAACAGCCCGAAAACCTCCCCGAAGTCGGGCGCCGGTTCGGCCGGAGCCGCCACGAGACAGCACGCCGCCCCGCCCATCGCCACCCATCCCAGCATCGTCTGTGTCGCTCGCGTCATCATGATACCCGCGGATCAGGCTGGCGTGTCCGGCTTGCCCAACCCAAGCGCTTTGGCCGCAATATCCCGCCGATACTGGGCGCCGTCGAACTTTATTTTCTCCACGGCCGCATAGGCTTTGTCCCGGGCCTCCTCAAGGCTCACGCCCCACGCCGTCACGCCCAGCACGCGCCCGCCGCTGGTGCAAATGCGGTCGCCCGAGCGGACGGTGCCGGCGTGGAAAACCTTGGTGTCAGGCAGGGCCCCGGCGGCGTCCAGACCGGAGATGGGTTGGCCTTTGGCATACGGCCCCGGGTAGCCGGCGGAGGCCATGACGACGCAGACGGCCGAAACCGGGCGCCAGGAGAGCGCAAGGGCGGCGAGGCTTCCCCGGGCGCAGGCATCGAGCACTTCGAGAAGGTCGGTCTCCAGGCGCGGCAGGTAGACTTGCGTTTCGGGATCGCCAAAACGCGCGTTGAACTCGAGCACGCGCGGCCCGTCACGGGTCAGCATCAGGCCGGGATACAGCACCCCGCGGTAGTCGATCCCCTCGGCGGCGCAGCCGCGCAGCCAGGGGTCGATGATCTGCTCGCGGGCCGCTGCCAGCTCGGTTTCGGTGAGAAAGGGCGCGGGACTGTAAGTGCCCATCCCGCCCGTGTTGGGGCCGCGGTCGCCGTCGAGCGCGGCCTTGTGATCCTGCGAGGTCGGAAACAGCCTGGCGGTCCGGCCGTCGCACAGGGCGTGCAGGGACAGTTCGACGCCCGCGAGCAGTTCCTGGATGACGACGGCCGCGCCGGCGGCGCCGAACGCCTTCTTGACGAGGATTTCCTCCAGGGCCGCGTCGGCCTGCGCCATGTCGCGACACAGGATCACGCCCTTGCCCAGGGCCAATCCGTCAGCCTTGACCGCACACCGCCCGCCGAGGGATGCCGCGAAACGGGAGGCGGGAGCCAGTTCGCGGAACGTGCCGGCGCGTGCGGTGGGGATGCCGTGGCGTTCCATGAAGCCCTGCGCGAAAGCTTTGGAGGACTCGAACTGGGCCGCCTGGCGGGTGGGTCCGAACACGCGCAGGCCGTGTTCCATGAACCGGTCCACAATCCCCATCGCAAGCGGATTGTCCGGCCCCACCACGGTCAGGTCGGGGCGCTGTTCCCGGGCGAACGCCAGCAGGCCGGGCACGTCCTGCGCGCCCAGGGGAACGCATTCGACGGCCGCGCCGTTGCGCGCGCAGCGTTCCCCGGCGATGCCCGCATTGCCGGGCGCGCACCACAGTCGCGTCGCATGCGGGGACTGCGCCAGCTTCCAAACCAGCGCGTGCTCGCGTCCGCCGGATCCGATGACCAGCAGTTTCATAAAGGGGGGGAATCAAACAGCAAACGGCACGGCCTGAAAAGCATTTTCCCCGACCCCGACCCGCCGCCGCGCCGCGTTCGCGCGCGCGCGCGCGGGATTCCGCATACGCGCCTTGACAGTGTGCGGCGGTTCCCGGGATGATCGCCGGGCGTTCCCGCGATTCATTGGGGGCGACGGGGCGTTAACTTGTTGAACTGGACACATGAACACACCGACAACACCGGGCCCTGGTGCGAAGGGCGGCATCTTTCAGGGCGTGACGTTTTATCACTGGCTGGTGGTGATCATTGCGTCTTGCGGCTGGCTGTTCGACTGCATGGACCAGCGGCTCTTCACCGTGGCCAAGGAATCGGCGCTCAAGGAACTGCTCGGCAGCGATGCCGAGGCGCAAGCCCGGCTCTCCCAGTATCTCAACTACGCCATCGCCGCCATGATGGTCGGCTGGGGCACGGGCGGCATCATCTTCGGCATGCTGAGCGACAAGTGGGGGCGGGTGAAGACGATGGTGGCCACCTTGCTGGTGTATTCCGGGTTCACCGGCCTGTCCGGATTCGCCCAGACCTGGATCGACTTCACCCTGTTCCGGTTCCTGGTGGGACTGGGTGTGGGCGGGATGTTTGGCGCGGCCACCACCCTGGTCGCCGAGAGTGTCCCGGACGGTTTCCGCAGCATGGCCCTGGGGTCGCTCCAGGCCCTGTCGGCCACCGGCAACATCACCGGCACCATCGTCAGCATGCGCATCCAGCCCGGCGCCGAAGGCGTGTTCCTGGGCGACCTCGTCCACTGGGGCCACCTTTCCGGATGGCGCGCCTTGTTTTTCATCGGCATCCTCCCGGCGCTGCTCGTGGTGCCGATCCTCTTCTTCCTGCGCGAGCCGGAGAAATGGCGCGAGGCCAAACGCGCGGCGCAAGCCGGCGGCGCAGCCGGGCGAAGAATCGGCTCGCCGCTGGACCTGTTCCGGAATCCGCGCTGGCGAAAGAACACGCTGGTCGGGCTGGGCTTGGGCGTGGCCGGGATGGTCGGATTATGGGGCATCGGCTTTTTCTCGCCGGAGCTGGTGACCAGCGCGTTGCAGGACACTCCGCTGAGAGAACGCGATCTGCGGGCGCCGGCACACCTGGCCCGTGCGCTGCAGCAGCCAACCAACGCCGCCATGCAGCATGTCCAGCGGCAGCTCGCACCCGCAGTCCTGGCCGAACTGGCCGCGCTGAACAGCGCGGACACCGTGCCACCGGCGGCCGTGGCTTCCCTGACCGCGGAACTCAACCGGCTCATCCGGGGCCCAATCCTCCACGACCGCGACGCCTTTGCCGGCATCACGCTCCGGAAGAACACCGCCAACCTGCTGCAGAAACTGGAACATCAGCACCAGTCCGCAGAAGCCGCCTTTTTGAACCGGCAACTGCTGGAACAGACGTTCCCGGGAAGCCTCGCCGGCATCCAAAGCTACATTGACCGCGTGCGCAGCTGGGGCCTGCTGTTGCAGGACGTCGGCGCGCTGGCCGGGATGATGGCCTTCACCTTCGCCGCCTCGTTTTTCAACCGCCGCAAAGCCTTCCTCGGCGCGTTTGTCATGTGCCTGGTGGTGACCGCCTACGTGTTCTATGCGCTCAAATCCGAGTCGGATGTCTACTGGATGCTGCCGATGATGGGCTTTGCACAGCTGGCGCTGTTTGCCGGCTACTCGATTTATTTCCCCGAACTCTACCCGACGCGGTTGCGGGGCACGGGGGTGGGGTTCTGCTACAACGTGGTGCGTTTTCTGACGGTGCCGTTCAACCTCCTGATGGGCATGCTGAGCACCTGGCTGTCCTTCCGCGCCGCCGCCGTCATCATGTCCGGCATCTACGTTGTCGGGATGGTCGCCTTGATCTGGGCGCCCGAAACCAAGGATCAGCCCCTTCCCGAGGACACCTGACGCGCCGCCGGCCGCGCCCCCCCCCCCCGGCCGGGCCGGGCGACGCCGGCTCATTCGCCGATGATTTTCACCAGCGCGCGCTTGCGCCGGCGGCCGTCGAACTCGCCGTAGAAAATCTGCTCCCAGGGTCCGAAGTCGAGTTTGCCGCCCGTGATCGCCACCACCACTTCGCGGCCCATGACCTGCCGCTTCAAATGGGCGTCCGCGTTGTCCTCGCCGGTGCGATTGTGCTCGTAGCCGCCCACCGGTTCGTGCGGCGCCAGCTTTTCGAGCCAGGCCTCGTAGTCGTGCAGCAGGCCGCTCTCGTTGTCGTTGATGAACACCGACGCCGTGATGTGCATGGCGTTGACCAGGCACAGCCCCTCCTTCACCCCGCTCTTCCGCACCAGCGCCTCCACGGTCCGCGTGATGTTCACAAACCCGCGCCGCGCCGGCACCTCGAACCATAAATGTTCCGTCAGCGATTTCACGGGCCCACTTCACCCCCGCAATCCCCCGGCGTCAATGCCCTTCGCCCCCAAGCCGGCGCTCGAGATCGGCGCGCCAGTCGCGGTCCAGCTCCTGAACCGCACGGCCGGTCAGCTCCTTCCACGTGTCCTCCCGATACCTGCCTTCGCGCAGGATGGCGTTGAGCTTCGTGACAAGCTCCTCCCCGTGTTTTTGCGTGACCCAGTGGATGAAATTGGCCGTGATCCGGTAGCTCCCGTCGTAGCGCGCACGGCCCAGGTTCCGGCGGCTGATCTCCGCGCCGCGTGTTTGCGGCTCGAACACATACCAGCGCAGATAGTCCGTCAACCCCTCCGTCAACCACGTCGGCGGGCGGATCGCCCCCGGAACGCGCGGGGCCCGGCCGTACTGCTGCACCACATGCACCATCTCGTGAAACACCGCGCCGAGCGCCTCGCCCCTGAGGTTCTGATGCATCCACCCGGCCGCGCAGCGGATGCGCGTGCCGCTGGTGGCCGCCACGCCGCGCATCCGCCGGTCGAACACAATGCTGAAGCGCGCAGGCGCTTCAAAACCGTCGCTGTGCAGCCGCCGCACCATTTTCGGATACCACTCGCGCACCATCGGCACCACCGCGTCGTGCGCCCAGTCCGTCAGTTCGGGCGCCCCGGTCGTGTCCAGCGTCACCGCGTAGGCGCCGCCCTCCAGTTCGATCGTTTCGCGCACGCCGCCCTCCCCCCGGCCCGGCGAGGCGTCCACACGCTCGGGCTCGGGGGCGTCGCGGTCGGTCACATCGATTTCACTGAAAAAGGTGTTCCCAAAAGGATTCGCGTTCGAGGTGGGGACGATGTCGAGGAGCAGGTGCCGGTACATGCCCAACATGCCCGCGGGATTGCGGATGCACACGCCGTGCATCCCGCCCCCGTCGCCGCTCTTCGGACGCGTGTCCACCTTCGCGACCTCGGTCCAGCCGCACACGACCGGGTCGGTGCCGCGCCTGGGCTGGGCGTTAAAAGCCGCCGCCCGCCCATCGCTGCCATACAACCGGTACACTTGCGGTCCGCGGCTGCCCGGATGCCAGGAATACGTGGCCACCTCCCGAACCGCCACCGCCCTCCCCAAATCCACACGCAAACGCCCCCCGTCCGTCCCGGCGTCAAAAAAGAAATTGTCCGCCGGAGCGTCCTCGTCGGCCGGCACAAGCCCGTCGTGCAGCACTCGCGCGTCGCCGCCGTTGCGATCCCTCCGGCCGTCCACCACCGTGAAGACCGCCCCCGCCGCCGCATCCGTCCGGGCCGGACGCGGCACCGTCTTGAAGGGCCAGCCGGGGCCGGCCTCGCCGGAACCCAGGTGTTCGACGGCCACCCGGACTTGGGCGTGAACCGGCAAATGCGGGACGGCCAAGGCGGCGAGGGCGATCCAGGTGATGAGAGGTTTCATGGTCGTGCTTCGGTGCGCGGGTTGAGTTGCTTGTGCTGTTGCCGATACAGAGCGTCCCCCGGGCCGAAAGGTTACACGCGACTGCAGCGACGGCTTGCCCCGGATCCTCCCAACACCCTCCCGCCGCCGCCCATGGCGGAACGGAGTGCCAAGCCGCCCTCCAGAACCTGCACCGTCCACCCGCCGTTTTCGTTCATCACCTTCTTCTTAAGCAGCCCCGCGCGGTTCTGCCAGGTCCCGGTTCATGAACAAGTTGTCATCTGAACCCGGGGCAAATGTTCATGTGTCTGTGGTCTATTCCCTGTGAGACGGCACGATCGGCGCGCCGTTCGGCAACAGCAAACCGCAAATGACAAACGAAAGGCTTGACATGAAAAAGTGGATCATCGGATGCGTGGCCGCCGGCCTGATGACAGCAGGTTCGACGGTGTTGGCTCAAAACGCGGGCGCGGGCGCGGGCGCGCGCGCCGGCAAGGGCCTGGGCTATGGCGGCCCGCCCCAGTCGCAGGAGGAACGCCAGGCCCGGCAGCAAAGCCGGCCCCAGGGTCCCGCCTGCCCCAATCCCGGCAGCTACGCCGGCCAGGGCAAACGGTGGCGCCAGGGCGTCGGCGTCGGCGCGGGCGCGGGTGCCGGCCGAGGCCAGGGCCAGGGCCAGGGCTTGCGATTGCGCGACGGCACCGGCCCGAACTGTGGAAACGGCGGCCGTCCGGCGGGCAACCCGCCCCGGCGCTGATGCGCAAGCCGGGAGCAGGAACGGGAGCGGACCGGACCGCGGTCGCGCTCCCTTCCGGTCTTTCCGAGGGGCACGTCTTGAATCGGCATTTGACCCTTGGACGTTCCGCGGCGCACCGATGCTAGGCGCCGGTCTCCGTGGCGCGGGGCAACGTCACGCGGAAGACCGTCCGGCCCGGGCGGCTCTCCTCCAAAACCAGGTCGCCGCGGTGCGCATGGAGGATTTCCCGGGCCAGGCTCAGGCCCAGCCCCAACCCCTCCCGATGGCCGGCGCGATCCACGCGGTAGAAGCGCTCGAAGACACGCGCCTGTTCGGCGGGGGGAATCCCCGGACCGGTGTTGCGGATCGTGATGCGCGCGTGTGCGTCGTCGGCGGCCAGCTCGACGCCGACCCGGCCGCCCTGTTCGTTGTATTTGACCGCGTTAATCAACAGGTTCAGCAGCGCCGTGCGCAGCAGCGCGCGATCGGCCCGCACCCACACGTCCGGCTGCACCGCGGCTTCAAACCGCAATCCCGTCTCGGCACCCAGGACGCGCGCGTCTTCCAGCAGGCCCTCCAGTTCCGCGGTGAGCGGCACGGTTTCGAGCGCGAGCGGCAGCCGGCCGGCGTCGGCCTGCGCCAGCAGCACCAGGCCGCGCGTGATGGTCTTGAGGCGTCCGGTTTCCTCCAGCAGGGTGCTGTAGACCTCTTGTTCGGGCGAACCGAAGGGGGCCCGCTGCAAGGCATTCTCCAGTTCCCCCTGCATCACCGTCAGGGGCGTCTTCAGCTCATGCGAGGCGTCGGCGCTGAACCGGATGGCCTGGCGGAAACTGGCTTCCAGCCGATCCATCATTCCATTGAGCACGCGCACCAGCCGCGCGATCTCCGGATCATCGCCCGCCGCCGGGATCCGCCGGTCCAGCCCCTGCGCGGTCACCTGCTCGGCGATGTCGCTGATGGTCCGGATCGGGCGCAACGCGCGGCCGGCGACGAGCCAGCCGCCGCTTCCCACCAGCATCAACGCCAGGGGCAGCGCCAGCAGAAAGGCCGCACGCATCCGGGCCAGCTCCACACGAGTGGCGGCGTAGCTCAATCCCACCACCAGCCGCAACTCGTCATTGCCCATGACGCCAAGACGCCACGCCCCAGCCTCTGTCTGCGCGGTGAAGAACTTCGGCAGCTTGCTGAACACCACGGACATGCCGCCCCGTCCGGGACCGAAACCGCGCCCGCCGCCGGCAAAGCCCGGGCCGGGGCCGGTCCCGAGCGGCGCCGGCGCGGGCGGCGTGGGGTCGTCCGCAAGGGTTGCGTCCACGCGCTCCGGCGGCAGGGCGCCGGGCCAGTTCGGGGAGCGATAAAGCACGCTGCCGGCCGCATCCTTGACGGCCACGATCACGCGGCCGGGCGATTCGGCGCCATAGACGTATTCCAGCGAGCTGCCCAACCGGTCGAAATTGCCGCGGCTGGCCAGCCAGCCAGGATGCCGCGCCCCCAACGCCCGAATCTCGGTGTCCAGCGCCGCCACCTTCTCCCGTGCGATAAAGAAATAAGCGGCCATCCCGAAGCCGGCCAGCACGACGCCGGAGATCGTCGCGCTCAACAGGGCAATCTGGAGACGCAAGGGCAGACGGTTCATGAGGGGGGGGTGATGCGGTAGCCCACGCCGCGGACGGTTTCAATGAGCCTGGTTTCGCCGGGGGCATCCACCTTCTTGCGCAGGCGCTGCACATACACCTCCACCAGGTTCGTGCCCGAATCGAAATGAGAATCCCACACCCGCTCGCAAATCTGGGCGCGGGTCAGGACCCGTCCCGGCGACCGCAGCAAGTGCTCCAGCAGGCTGAACTCGCGCGGCGTCAGCTCGAAACGCCGCTCGCCCCGCTTCGCCTCGCGCGTCAGCAGGTTCAAGGTCAGATCGCCTGCCGCCAGGATGCTTTGCGCCGCGCCGGAAGCGCGCCGGGTGACGGCATGCAGGCGGGCGGCCAGTTCCTCGATGTAAAACGGCTTGGTGAGGTAGTCGTCCGCGCCGAGGTTGAGGCCCTCCAGCCGCTCGTTCAATTCGCCCCGGGCCGTCAGCAGGATGACGGGCAACGCCAGCCGGCGCTCGCGCAGCCCCCGAAGGACGCTCAACCCGTCGCGGCCCGGCAGCATGATGTCGAGCACGAGCGCGTCGTAAGGCCGGCTGGTGGCCAGGGCAAACCCCTCGTCGCCCCGATGACAGACATCCACCACGAACCCCTGCGCTTCCAACCCCTTGCGGACAAAGGACGCAATCTTCTTCTCGTCTTCGATCACCAGAATCTTCATAACGACACCGCGGCGCGGCCCGCCGGCATGGGCGCGAGCCTACCCGAAGCCCCCAGCCAAGACCAGCGCTGAGAAAGCGGACCAGGCGACCCTTTCCCCCACTGCATCAATCCCAAGCCCGCCGCCGCCGCCGCCACATCGCAGGCGTTGCGGACGCCTTCGGTCCAAACAGGATGGTCTGGGGCCGCCCGCAGGACGCCCACGACGGCTGCGTTGGCGACGCGCCATGCCGCTTGCGCCGCCCCGGTTCCCGTGCGGATGCCGCGGAGGGGTTGAGGGGGTGTCCCGGGCCGCGTCAGGGTGATGCGGGTGGGGATGGACGTTGGCCGGGGGGGTTATCGCGAGCGGTTGCCCCGGGTGGAGCCGGGTTTGTCGGAGTTGGGAGCCGGCCTGCCTGGCGGGGCGTGGGGGCGTTTGATTTCGGGGTCATGGCGGATATCCTTGGCTTCGCAGTAATAGACGATTTCCTCGGCGATGTTGGTGGCGTGGTCGGCGATGCGCTCGAGGCTTTTGGAGACGACCATGAGGTGAAGGCAGCGGGTGATCGTGGAGGGCTTTTCGATCATGAAGCTGACCAATTCACGGTGCACCTGCTTGTTGAGGCCGTCGACTTCGACGTCGCGGGGGATGACCGACCGGGCTCTCACCGGGTCGCGGTCGACGAAGCTTTGCATGGCGTCCCTGAGCATGGCGAGGGCGAGGGTGGCCATGCGGGGGATGTCGACAAAGGGTTTGAGTTGGGGTTCGGCGTTGAGTTCGATGGCCCGGCGGCCGATGGTGGTGGCTTCGTCGCCGATGCGTTCGAGGTTGAGGGCGGCCTTCATGGCGACGGTGATGAGGCGGAGGTGCGACGCGAGGGGAGCCTTGGTCAGGAGGTCGATGGCCATCTCGTCGATGTCCATCTCAAAGCGGTCGAGCACCTTGTCTTCCTCCTTGATGCGCGCGGCCAGGGTGTCGTCCCGTTCGACGAGCGCTTTGAGCGCGCGGGTGACGGCGGATTCGGCGGCGAGGGCCATGTTGAGGAGCCTGGCCTTGAGGGTATCGAGTTCTTGTTCGAAGTGGATCATGGGAGCGGGGGGGATGGGTTGCGGCGTGAGCTTGTCCACGGTCAGCCAAAGCGGCCGGTGATGTAATCCTCGGTCTGCTTGCGGGCGGGGTTGGTGAACATCCGTGCGGTGGTGTCGTATTCGACCAGTTTGCCGAGGTAGAAGAAGGCGGTGAAGTCGGAGATGCGGGCGGCCTGCTGCATGTTGTGGGTGACGATGACGATGGTGAATTCCTTTTTGAGTTCGAGGATGAGGTCTTCGATGCGGGCGGTGGCGAGGGGGTCCAGGGCGGAGGCGGGTTCGTCCATGAGGATGATTTCGGGGCGGATGGCGATGGCGCGGGCGATGCAGAGGCGCTGCTGCTGGCCGCCGGACAGTCCCATGGCGCTGCTGTGCAGCCGGTCCTTGACTTCCTCCCAAAGAGCGGCATCGCGCAGGCTCTTTTCGACGGCCTCGTCGAGGGCGGCGCGGTCGCGGACGCCCTGGATGCGGAGGCCGTAGGCGATGTTGTCGTAGATGGACTTGGGGAACGGGTTGGATTTTTGGAACACCATCCCGATGCGTTTGCGCAGTTCGATGACGTCGACCTCGTGGCTGTAGATGTCCTGGCTGGCGATATGGACGCTGCCGGCAATGCGGACGTGGTCGATGAGATCGTTCATCCGGTTCAAGCAGCGCAGAAAGGTGGACTTGCCGCACCCGGAAGGGCCGATGAACGCGGTGACGACGCGCTCGCGGATCAGGACGGTGATGTGGTCCAGGGCGTTTGCCGTTCCGTACCAGAGGGACAAATCCTTGACCTCGATGAGGGGCGCGTGGGACGCGTGGTCCTCGGTCGAGCCGACCGTGATGCGGGAGTCCAGTTTGACGAGCGGGTCCATGGGGGCGGGCATGGGAGGGAGCCTTGGGGAGTGGGGAGTTAATGCATGGCGCGCAAGCGCTGACGGACACGGGACCGGATGACGATCGCGGCGACATTCAGCGCGAAGGTGAGGCCGAGGAGCACGACCACGGTCGCGTAGAGAATGGGCCGGGTGAGTTCGATGTTGGGGGATTGCGTGGAGAGCACATACACGTGGTAGCCGAGATCCATGAACTGGTCGGTGAGCGATTGCGGCAGATGCGCCATGTAGTAGGCGGCGCCCGTGAAAAGAATGGGGGCAACTTCGCCGGCGGCGCGGCTGACGGCGAGGATGCCGCCGGTGAGGATGCCCGGCAAGGCCTGGGGCAGGACGACCTTGACGACGGTTTGCAGCTTGGTGGCGCCGAGCGCGAGGCTGGCCTCGCGCAGCCCCGGCAGGATGGCGCGGAGGGATTCCTCGGTGGCGACGATGACCACGGGCAAGGTCATGACGGCCAGGGTCATCGACGCCCAGACGAGCGCGGGCTTGCCCCACACGGGTTCGGCGGTGCCGGGCAGGAAGAGCCGGTCGAGATGGCCCCCGACGAAGCTGATGAAGAATCCCAGGCCGAACAGGCCGAAGACAATCGACGGCACGCCGGCGAGGTTGTTGACGGCCCCGCGAATGATCCGGGTCACGGGGGAGGTGGGGGAGGCGTATTCGGTGAGGTAGACGGCGGTGATCACGCCGACCGGGATGACGAAGAGCGTCATGAGGATCACGCGGGCGGCGGTGCCGAAGATCATGGGGAACACGCCGGCCTTGTTGACGTCGAACATGTCTTCGGTGGTGCCGGCAACGACGAAGCGCCATGACAGGCCGCTCCAGCCGTTCCAGAGGATGTTGGCGAGGATGAACGCCAGAATGCCCACGATCATCAGGGTGGCCCCGCCCGTCAGGCCGGTGAAGACGCTCGACGGGAGATCGACGCCCACGCGCCGGATGTCCCAGGCGAGGTTCTCGTCGCGCAGAAGCATGCGCTGCCAGCGGCGGCGCTTGCGCAACTGGGTGTCGAACGATTCCGGGCGGATCGCGACCTTGCTCACGCCTTGCCCTCCAGTTTTGTCTTGAGGCGGTGGATCACGACATCGCCGATCAGGTTGGCCACGAAGGTGACGATGAAGAGCATGGCGCCAATCAGGAACAGCATGCGGTAATGATGGCCGCCCACCACGGTTTCGGCCAGTTCAGCGGCGATAGTGGCCGTCATCGTGCGGGTGGACTCAAAAAGATTCCAGGACACAATGCTGGCGTTGCCGCTGGCCATCAGCACCACCATGGTCTCGCCAATCGCACGGCCAAATCCCAGCACGACCGCCGCAAACACGCCCGGCGCCGCCGCCGGCAGGACGATGCGCCACGCGGCCTGCCACCGTGACGAGCCGAGCGCCAGCGCCGCCTGCACATAACTGCGCGGCACGCTGGTCAGGGCGTCCTCGGCGATGGAGAACACGACCGGGATGACCGCCAGCCCCAGCGCCAGGCCGGCCACGAACGCGTTGAGCCGATACTGGTATCCAAAAACGAACTGCAATGCCGACGCCATGACAATCAGCCCGAAGAACCCGAGCACCACCGAGGGAATCCCCGAGAGCATTTCGATGACGGGTTTGAGGTATTCCTTCACTTGGGGGGCGGCCAGCTGCGAGACGTAGAGGGCGGCACCGAGGGCGAGGGGGACGGCGAACAGGAGGGCGACGAGGGTGGTTTTGAGGCTGCCGATGACGAGCGGAACCAGGTTGTATTTGGGCACCCTGGAAACAGGCTGCCAGATGAATTCGGGCTGGTCGTAATCGGACCACTGGTGGGGTCCGATCAGATAACGCCACTGCGTGGTGTTCACCGCGGCGTCCTTGTCCTCCGACACGCCCGCCAATTCCTCCGCTTTGATTTCCATGAGCAGCTGGAGCTGCTCGCGGGTCATGGCCACGAACTCGTCGGCTTTGAGGCCGAGGTAGGCGCGCAGGGATTCGCGGGGGATCTGATCCAGGGAGTCGACGGGAAGGGGGCGCTGGCCGCGGGCGCTGGTCATTCTACCCAGCGCCACCGGGAGGGCCTCCCGGGCGACAAAGAGGAAGATGAGAAAGACCAGCAGGATTGCCGAGAGAGAGACCAGGAGGATGCCGCGTTCCACCAGCCACTCCACCGGCCGGGCGCGTGCGCTGCGGTGCAGGGTGGCCCAGCGGTCGGGCCGTCGGACGGTGGGGGTCACGAGAGCCACGGGACGCGCGGGTTGACGGGGGAGTCGGCCGTTGCCTGCATGGCGGGATTCGGGCGGGGCGCGGCGGGGCTATTGGGCGCGGTGCTGTTTGGGCAGGGGGAAGTAGCCGACTTCCTTGACCACGAGCTGGCCTTCGTCGCCTCGAATCCAGCGGATGTATTGGGCGATTTCACCGCGGTCCAGGTCCGGATTGACGTAGACGTAGCAATAGCGCCAGATGGGGTAGGACTGGTTAAGAACGGTTTCCTCGGAGGGCTTGATGGCGGTGCTGTCGTCGAACCGCTTGATGGCCAGAATTTTGGCTGCCCCTCCATAAGCAAATCCGCCGTAGCCGATGCCGTTCTTGTCCTTGGAAACCGCCTGGATCAGGGCGGCCGTGCCTGGCATGGTCTGAGCGCGCGCGGTGAAGTCGCGACCGATCAGGACATGCTCTTTGAAGAATTCGTAGGTCCCCGAGCTGTTTTCGCGGCTGTAGACGTTGATGCGCCCGCTGGGCCCGCCCAGCTGCTTCCAGTTCCGGACCTTGCCGGTAAAGATCTTCTCCAGCTGGAGCAGGGTCAGTTCGTTGATCGGGTTGTCCTTGTGCACGTAAACCGAGAGGCCGTCCAGACACACTTTGTATTCGGTCGGCCGCTGTCCGAACAGCTTGACGCAGTTCGCGATTTCGCGTGGCTTCATCTTGCGCGAGGCATTGGCGATGTCCGTGCTCTTGTTCTGCAGCGCGGCCAATCCAATGCCGGAGCCGCCCCCAGTCACCTGGATTTTGATGTCCGGGTTTTTGGCCATGTAGGCCTCGGCCCATTTCTGGGCGAGGACGACGATGGTATCGGAGCCTTTGACGGTGATTTTGCCTGCGTGGGTGGCGGGGGCTCCGAGGAGGAGCATGCCGGCGAGGAGGATTGGTGTTGCGATTGTTTTCATAGCATTGCGTTCTTGCCTATAATGAGGACTGTCATTGAAACCACCCCGTGGCGGTCACGTTACATTTGCGTAAACTGCGAGCCGCGCGCAGACCCACGGCCCTCTCGATGAACACCCACGGTTTGTGGCTCCTGCGCACCTCGAACAGTCTGAGCCCGCGGCT
>JAFGQR010000158.1 GCA_016935555.1 Verrucomicrobiota bacterium | reverse complement strand
GCGTTGAGCGTTGAGCGTTGAGCGTTGAGCGTTGAGCGTTGGGCGTTGAGCGTTGAGCGTTGGGCGTTGAGCGTTGAGCGTTGGGCGTTGGGCGTTGGGCGTTCGGCGTTGGGCGTTGGGCGTTCGGCGTTCGAAATTCCATGGCTCTGATCATCAGCCATTTAACCCTCGAGTTTCTGGAGAGCCGCGGGACGGGCACGCCGTTCATCCCGTTCTTGGAAGCGGCGCGGCGCGACATCGGGCAAGGCTGAATTCTGCTTGCGAGCCTGGAAATGGCGATTAAGATCTGGACGAAATGAGAACCCTGGGCGTCGTTCTCGGATTCATGATAACGGCGGGCATTTCGCTGGCCGCCGCCACGTTCACCGTTGAAATGCAAGGGGATCCCAGCCGCTTTGTTCCTGCTGACCTCACGGTGAACGTGGGCGACACCGTTACCTGGGTCAATCGCGACCTTAATCCCCATTCCACCATCAGCGACGTGGGCGGATGGGATTCCGACCTGCTGTTCGAGGACGACACATTTTCCTGGACCTTCAACCAGGTGGGCGAGTTTCCTTATTACGACCTCTACGCCGGAGTTAACGGCATCATTCGCGTGCAGGGCGCGGCGAACATGCCGCCGGCCGTTGGCATTATGTCTCCCACCAACGGCGCCACCTTTGCCGCTCCGGCTACATTCACCATCACCGCCACCGCCAGCGACACGGACGGCAGCGTGACGAACGTGGAGTTCTTCGTCGGTGCGACCGTCCTGAGCAATCGCACGACGCAACCATACACGGTGATGGCTTCCAGTTTGCCCTCAGGCCATTACGCGCTCACGGCCCGAGCTGTCGACAATCTCGGCCTGGCTTCGACCTCCGGACCTGTCACGGTCAACATCGTGATTCCGGCTGAACTTCGGCTGAATCCACCGGTGCTGACCGCCCAGGAAGTCAGGATCACTTTTACCACCACGCCCGACGTGACTTATGTTCTGGAAGCCAGCATCAACCCGGACGGCGGTTGGGTGCCCATCAGCACGAATCTGGCGTCCGGCCCGTTGACCACCGTCACCAACTCAATGTCTAACGCGGTCCAGAGGTTTTTCCGAGCCTGGCTCAAGTAAGAAGCGGCCAAGCGGCCAAGCGGCCAGGCGGCGGCCAACTGTCGCCTGGAGAAGTCATGGGTGGCAAAGCGCCGGTCCCATTTCCACACGCCCTGCACGGGCAGATCGCGGAAAACCTCGTCGCACTCGCGGGGCTCGGGTTGGACTTCGAGGCACGCCGCGTTCCACCCGGGAACCAGCGGGATGTGTTGGGTCAGCCACTGTGCGGAGTTTGTCATGGCGACCAGCACCCGCGGGTGCCGCATCATCAGAGCGAGGGGCTGGGAGCGGCTTTGAGGAGAACAGAATCGAGGTCAGGGGCGGGGGCGGAGCCGCTGGAGCAGTTCTTTGCGGGCGGCGACGCGGAGGCGGGCGTGATCGTGGCGGCGGAAGTCGTCGGGCGTTTCGAGGCGCAGGGGGGGCATGGGGGTGGGTTGTTCGCGGGCGTCGAGGGCGACGAAGGTGAGGTAGGCGGTGGTGGTGCGGACCTGTTGGCCGGTGAAAGGGTTTTCCCTGGTGACTTGGACGCCGACCTCCATGGAGGTGTGTCCGACGTAGTTGGCGGAGGCGCGCAGGACGATATGGTCGCCCACGTGGCAGGGGGCGAGGAAGGAGAGGCTATCGACGCTGACGGTGACGACTTTGAGGCCGCAATGGCGTTGGGCGACCATGGCGGCGGCCATGTCGATCCAGGACATGACGGTGCCGCCGAAGACGATGCCGGCGTCATTGGCGTGCTGGGGCATGACGAGATACCGCGCTTCGACGGCGCTGTCGCGGGGGGTTTTCGCGGGGCTGCCGCTCATGGCGTGACCGCCAGCCGT
Organism: Verrucomicrobiota bacterium; assembly: GCA_016935555.1. Classification (GTDB taxonomy): domain Bacteria; phylum Verrucomicrobiota; class Verrucomicrobiia; order Limisphaerales; family JAFGQR01; genus JAFGQR01. The sequence goes on along the minus strand of JAFGQR010000158.1, from coordinate 28,083 downwards.
TCCTCATGCCGCTCGGGTTTCATCAGCACCCCCTGTTCCTTGTAGGGTTTGAGCATGAAATGCGTGGCCGTCGACAACACCCCCTGGACCGTGGCCAGCTTTTCCGACACGAACATGGCCACTTCCTTCAACGATTCGCCCTCAACGATCACGAGCAAGTCGTAGGCTCCGGACATCAAGTAGCACGACCTGACCTCGTCGTATTTCGCGATCCGCGCGGCCAGCCGATCGAAGCCGCCTCCGCGTTCGGGGGTGATCTTGACCTCGATCACCGCCCGGACCACGTCGACGCCGAGTTTCTCCTCGTTGAGGATGGTGCGATACCCGAGGATGGTCCCGTCCCGCTCGTAGGCCTTGATCTTCTCGGTGACGTCGGATTCGGACAATTGAAGAAGCGCGGCCAGCTGCGGGATGCGGAAGGCCATGTTCTCGTGGAGCAATTTGAGCATCGGATCCATGGGCGGGGTCTACCACGGCCTGCCCGCGAACGCAAACCGGATTCGCGCGCGCCGGGGCCGGCGCGGCCGGCCCGGGGGGGGGCGGGTTCAGCCGGCGGGCGTGGAGACGCCCAGGTGCAGGGCGCTGGTGGTTTTCCGCCAGATGGCGTCCACCAGCGCCGCAAAGGACTGCTCCGCCGACGCGCCCGGTTCCAGGGGGAGGCGTGCCACCGCGGTGTTTGGGAGGCCGCCCGAGTGGAACGTCTCCGGCAGGCCCGCGTCCATGAGGTCGACGCCCTGGGGGCTGCGGATGCGGACGCCGAGCCAGCGGCGGCCCCGGGCGTCGCGGACGATCTGTCCGACGATGACCGGTTTGTTGGCCAGGTCTCCGCGCTGGGTGAGGTGTTCCGAGATCCAGTGGTAGAAATCCAGCTCATTGGCGTCGTCGCCGGCCAGCGGGGTGGGCGAGGCGATTTCATCGTGGGTGAAGAAGTGGGCGGTGAACGGGCGGCGGCGGTTGGCAACGACGATTTTTTCGACCAGGACGTGGACCCGCTCGGCCAGGGCGCGGTATTCGGCGATGAACTGGCCCCAGGCCTCGTGGGTTTCGAGCTGGTCGGGCCGCGCCACGCCCAGCAGGGCCTGGATCGCGCTGTCGAATCCGCCCGCGCGCGTGACCATCCGCAGCGCCCGTGCCGCGTCGCGGGTCCGGTCCGGGTTGAACCGGGCGAAGAACCACTGCCATTCGCCGCTGGGTTCGGGCGACACGTCGAGGCAGCTGCCGACGGCGGCGTGCCACTGGATGCGGAGGAGTGTGGGCTGGTCGGCGATGAGCTGCTGGGCGATTTCCTTGAGGATCATGGCCGTGGTGAATTCCCGTGCGGGCACGGTGGCTCGGAGGGTTTGGGGGCAGATGAGGAGAATCTCCAGCTCCGCGGGGGTCTGCGGCGCGTGTCCGGCCGCGGCGGGGTCCGGCGCTGAGGCCGTCACCGGCAGGGCGGGCGGGAGGGGTTGGTTGTTGACGAACACCACGGGGCATTGCCGGGCCACCTCGGCCAGGCGGGCCTGACCAGGCGGGGTGACCGGGAAACTGCGGTCCAGGACAAAAACGTGGCGGACGGGGGCGCCGTTGGCCTCGGCGCGGCGCAGCCACTCCAGGACGCGGTCGGACCGGAACGAGGCGTTGAGAAAACGCAGGCGTGATTCGGCGCCGGGGTTGAGGCGGGCGACGAGGTTGAACAGGATGGCGGCTGACGCGACGCCGTCTTCGTCGTCGTCCGAGAGGACGAGGACGGGGTCGCGGGGTTGGATTTGGGCGATGCGGGCAGCCAGGCGGGCGGAGAGGGCTTCGAGCTGTTCCCGGTAGAGGGCCTGGTCGTGCATGCGGCGCAGCGCGACGAGGTCGGAGGCGGTGCAGGCATCCACGGCGTATTCCCGGGCGGCCTGCAGGACGGCGTCGTAACTTCGCGAGAGTTGTTCGTAGAGGTTGTATTCCTCGAGTTTGCGGTCCCAGTTCTGGCCGGCGCAGTTCTGGAGCATTTCGGAGAGGGAGACGAGCAAGCCGCCGGAGCTGGCGAGGTTGTCGGGGACGACCTGGATGCCGCGCTGGTTGAGGACGCGTTTGGCGTCGGAGGTGACGGCGCCGCCGGCGAGTTCTCCGAGGACGCGGGCTTGGACGTGGGGGGCGTTGGCGCGGTGGACGGATGCGGGGATGGCGGCGAGGACGAGGAGGTCGGCGGCGATGCGTTTGAGTTCGGCGGGATCGGGGTGGAATGTGGGGTGTGGGCCGGTGCGTTCGGAGAGGCCGCGGGCGGCGGTGCTGGCGAGCAGGGTATCGAGGCGGCAGCCGGCGTTCTTATGGGCGATGATGATGGCCAGTTCTTCGCGGGTGAAGCCGTCGGGATGCCTGAGGGCGCCCCGGCTGTCGCTGACGCCCACGATGCGGGCTCCGTGGCGCATCATGAGGGTGGCGACGTGTTTGCCGGCATTGCCGAGGCCTTCGATGGCGACGGTCAGCCCGCGGAGCGGGTCGGGTTTGCGTTGGAGCTTTTTGAGGACGATTTCCATGGCCATGACGCCGCCCAGCGCCATGGCCTCCGGCCGCAGTTCGGAGCCGCACACGTCCAGGGGTTTGCGCGTCACCACCCCGAGTTTCGGCGTCACGCACTCGTAAGCAAACGGCAGGGTGAAGAACAGAATGCGGTCGGCCGACGGCAGCAATTCGGCGGCGACGGTGATGGCCCTGGTGGCGCGGTCGAGCACCTCTCGGCGGGCTTGGAGCCAGGGGTCGGGCGTGAAGCGCGGCATGGCGCCTTTGGCCTCGCACAGGACCTTGACGACCTCCCAGAAATGCTCCTTGACCTTGTCGCGGGTGATGCCCGGGCCGGGCGTCAGCGTCGCGAGCCGGCGCTCCTGCTCCGGGGACAACAGCCGGGCGCGGTCGAACCAGTCGAGGGGCAGGGCCTGGCCGCGCGGGAGGCGCCCGAGCATGGCGGCTTCGAGCATGAGGCGCTGGTTGTCGAGGAGGGTGCGCAGGTAGAACGCGAGCACTTCCGGTTCGCCGCAGTCGTCGAGGCTGCGTGCGGACAGCGCGATGGAGAGGCTTTTGAGGATGGGCTCGCGATGGTGGTAGAGCTGGTCTTCGTTCTGCTGGATCTCGCCCGTGCCGAAGAACAATTCGATGATCTGCCGATACTGGGCCGGTGTCGGCGCCTCGCATCCCGCCAACTCGGCCAGCAGCCCGCGAAGCTTCTCCCGGGAGCCGGGCAACAACACCGAGTGTTCCATCTGCATCCGGGCCGCCGCGCGCGCCAGCGCGCAGGCCGTCGGCGAATACTCCGGCCGCGCGGCCAGTTCCCGCAGCCGGGCGGTCATGTCGTCGTCGCCGATGACCATGTGGGGATGCTGCTGGAGCAGGGTGCGCAAGTGGCCTTCGACGACGTTGGTGGGCAGCTGCAGGTCGAGACGCGCGGTGAGGGTGGAGTTGGTTTCGGCGGCGTGCACGATCTTGTCGTGGGCGATGCGTCCGGCGCGGGTCAGCATCGCCGCCGCGTCGTTCATCATCCCTTCGATGCGTGTCTTGTCGTCCGGGGCCGGCTGGCAGCCCGGCGTCAGGGCGGGCTGGAGGAGGTAGCGGCCCGTGGCGGGGTCGAAGTGGCGGATGGCGCAGAGCAGCAAGCCTTCGCTGCCGGAGAAGGGGGCGCCGCTGGCGAGCGATTTCAGGCTCATGCTGAGGCTTTCGCCGGTCATGAATTCGCGCATGGCCTGTCGGACGACGGTCTCCGCCTGGTCGGGGTTATCCCAGGACCGGCGGTCTGGCCGCGGGAGCACTTCCACGGTGCCCGGGGCGACCTCGCGAAACTGGGGTCCTTTCCCGAGCAGTTCCTCGGGAAACACCAGCTTCAGCGCGCCCTTGCCGACCTTGCCCTGGATATGGTGATGCGTTTCGACCAGGATGAACCCCGGTCCGGCGTCGCGGGTGGCTGGGGGCGTTTCGCCCTCGAAAATGCTGTGGCGGCTGAAAATCCGGTGCAGGTCCTTCCGGGTCAACCGCAGCAGTTCGGCCGCGCGCCGAATCCGCTCGGCCATCAGCCCCAAGAGCGCATTGTCCGTGGTGCGGTCTCCGGCGATGGTCTCCAACGCGAGACCGTCGTCGTCGCGAATGCAGGGCGGCGGGTTCGGCTTCATGGTTTGCGGGCCTTGACGACCATGCTCTTGCCCAGGAGCAGGTCGTTGCTGTAAAGCCGCCGCCGGGAGGACCAAGTCAACATGTTGGGCGTGCTGAAAATCAGACACCCGCCCGGCTTGAGGAGGCGCCGGGCTTCGCGAAAGACCAGCGGCACGTTCTCCAGATGCTCGATCACCTCCTGCAACACCACGACATCAAACGCCGCGTCGTCAAAAGGCCAGCGCTCATTCAGATCCGCCCGCACGCATGGAATCCCCTCGACGCTGAATTCCGACGGGTCGTAATTCGAGGCGACGACCTCAAACCCTCCATCGCGATACAGGCGCGACGAGTGGCCGTCGCCCGCGCTGGCGTCCAACAGCCTTTTGCCCTGGGCCGGCTCGTCCTGCAGCAGCCGCCGAATGCCCGCAACAATGTCCGGATTCACGATGTCCTCCGCTCAAACACGTTGCCCGACCTATCGCCGCGCGTGTTCCGCCATCTCCGCCCCCGCCTCGTCCGGCTCGCGGATTTTCTCCAGCTCGAAGAAGAGCTTCTTGGCGAACAGAATCCGCGGGTGCAGGTTGAGGGCAACAACGTCGCGCAGCGCCGGTCGCAGCCAGTCGGGATCGAGCCGCCGATAGCGCCGCCGGGAGCCCTGGCAGGCCAGCGCGTTGCACGCGAGCAGCACGGGATACACCACCCCAAGCAGCACCGAAAAGGCGCTGAGCCGGTTCGGATGAATCCCCGCCAGGCGGAACCCGGCGATTCGCGCGAGGAGACGGAGCCGCTGGGCGCCGATGAGGAACACGTGGCCGAAATAGTAGCGCCCCCGGGGGCGGTCCAGCATGCGGATGGCGCTGGCTTCATTGATCGGCAGCCGGTTGAAGAGGTAGCCTTCCACCAGGAAATGACACAGGCGCGCCCGCAGGCTGGAGGGATTGGGTGTGGTCAGCAGCAGGCGGCCGCGGGGTTTGAGGATGCGATTGAACTCGCGCAGGGGGCGCAACTGGTCCGGCAGGTGTTCAAGGCCCTCCTGAAAGACCGCATAATCGGCGTGGCTGCCCGCGATCGGCAGTTCCCGCTCCAGATCGGCAAAGCGGCACGCCATCCCTTCCACCTCGAAATACTCCGGATACAAATCATACGGCTCCACCGTCGCCCCCATCTCCCGCAACGCCCGGCTCATGCGCCCCTTGCCCGCGGGCAGATCGACCACGATCTTGCCCGCCAGATCGCCCTGCAAACGGAAATAGGCCTCCACATACCGTCCAATGTCTCGGTGCTCGCTCATGCTTGTCTCATGCGTTCGGATGCCGCCGGGCATGCCCAGTCCCAAGCCGGGTGCCGCGCGTGCAGTGGCCGAACATGACGGAGTGTCCCGCACCTGTCGAGACGGATTCAGGGCGGGCTTGAATCCGCCGCGGATGCGTGGCACGATGCGCCGAGGAACACCGGAATTCACACATTGCGAATGGCCATGCAAGCTTACGAAAAGCTCGGCGTCTTCTACCTGGGTCGCTACCACGACCTGGCGGCGCGTCGGACCCTGCCCGAGCTGTTGCTTTACAACTCAAGCGATCTGCTGACCCACGCCCTGTGCGTCGGCATGACCGGCAGCGGCAAAACCGGCCTGTGCACCGACCTGATCGAGGAGGCCGCCCTGGATGGCATCCCCGCGCTGCTGATCGACCCGAAGGGCGACCTGGCCAATCTGCTGCTCACCTTCCCCGATCTGCGCCCGGCTGATTTCGAGCCGTGGGTCGACCCCGACGAGGCGCGCAAAAAGAACCTGTCGCCAGCCGCCTTTGCCGCCCAACAGGCTGCATTGTGGCGGCAGGGGCTGGCGCATTGGGACCAGGACGGCGACCGCATCCGGCGGCTGCGGGAGGCGGCGGAGTTCGCCATTTACACGCCGGGGAGCAATGCCGGCTTGCCGGTGTCCATTCTCAATTCGTTTGCCGCACCACCGCCCGCAATTCGCGACGACCAAGAGTTGCTGTCCGAGCGCATCCAAAGCACCGTGAGCGGCCTGCTCGGGCTTGTGGGGATCGAAGCCGACCCGGCCAGGAGCCGCGAGGCCATCTTTCTGGCGAATGTCATTCAACGGGCCTGGCGTGACGGACGCGATCTCGACCTGGGTGCGCTGATCCAGGAGATCCAGGCGCCGGGGGTGCAGCGGATTGGCGTGATGGACGTGGAATCGTTTTACCCGGCCAAGGACCGCTTCGCGCTGGCCACCGCCATCAACGGGCTGCTTGCGTCGCCAGGGTTCAGCGCCTGGCTCGAGGGCGAACCCCTCGACCTCCAGCGCCTCCTTTACACCCCCGCCGGCAAACCCCGCGTCGCCATCGTCTCCATCGCGCACCTCAGCGAGCCCGAACGCATGTTCTTCGTCACCCTCCTCCTCAACCAGGTGCTCGGCTGGATGCGCACCCAGCCCGGCACCACCAGCCTGCGCGCCCTCGTCTACATGGACGAGATTTTCGGCTATTTCCCCCCCGTCGCCAACCCCCCGTCCAAACTGCCTCTTCTGACCCTGCTCAAGCAGGGGCGCGCCTTCGGCCTTGGAGTCGTCCTCGCCACCCAGAATCCCGTCGATCTCGATTACAAGGGCCTCGCCAACATCGGCACCTGGTTCCTGGGACGCCTGCAAACCGACCGCGACAAGCAGCGCGTGCTCGATGGTCTTGAAGGCGCCGCGGCCACGGAGGGCGCCGGGTTCAACCGCGCCGCCATGGAACAAACCCTCGCCGGCCTCGGCAACCGCGTCTTCGTCCTGCACAACGTCCACGAGGAAGGCGTCTTCCTGTTCGAATCCCGTTGGGCCATGTCCTACCTCCGCGGCCCCATGACCCGCCAGCAAATCAAAACCGTCATGGGCCCCCGCCGCGCCCCCGCCGCCCCGCCGCCCCAACCTTCGGGTGCGCCCCGGGCTGCGCGTCTTTCCGCCGCGCCCACCGGCGCCCGCATCGCCGTCACACCCGCCCCGCCGGCTGCACCCGTCCCCACGACTGACGCGACGCCCGTCCATGCTGCCGCCGCCCCTGTCGAGGCGCCCCGCCCGGCGCGGGATTTGGAATCGACCCGCCCGACGCTCCCGCCGGCAGTCCCGCAATATGTTGTGCCGGCGCGCGGCGGCGGGGGCCGGCCGGTGGTGTATCTGCCGATGCTGCTCGGTGCCGCGGCGGTGCGGTTTGCGGACGCGAAGGCGAAGGTGGACACGACGCAGTCGGTGGTGCTGCTGACGCCGATCAACGACGACGCGGTGCCGGTGGACTGGAGCGAGGCCCGGGACGTGGCGCTCGACCCCAACGACCTCGAACGCCACCCCGCCGCCGGCGCCGAATTCGCCCCGCTGCCGCCCGCCGCCAGCCAGGCCAGACACTACGCCGTCTGGAAAAAGGACTTCGTCAACGCCATCTACAGCTCCCGCAAAGTCACCCTCCTCAAATCCACCAGCTACAACCAAGTGTCCCGCATCGACGAAACCGAAGGCGACTTTCGCGTGCGTCTCACCCAGCACTCGCGCGAGCAGCGCGACGCCGCCGTCGCGAGGCTCCGCACCAAATACGCCCCCAAGATCGCCACCCTCAACGAACGCCTGCGCCGCGCCGAACAAGCCGTCCAACGCGAAGCCGGGCAGGCGCGCACGGCGAAGCTGTCGGCGGCGCTTTCGTTTGGCAGCACGCTGCTCGGCGCGTTTCTAGGCAGGAGAACCCTGAGCGCCTCCAACCTCGGCAAAGCCGCCACCGCCTTCCGCGGCGTCGGCCGCTCCGTCGAACAATCCCGGGACGTCGCCCGCGCCGGCGAGACCGTCGACGCCGTCAAACAACAACTGGCCAATCTCGATGCGCAATTTCAGAGCGAAGCCGCCGCGATTGAAGCCGGCCACGACCCGGCGGCCGAGTGCTTTGAAACCATCGAGTTGCGTCCCAACAAAACCCACATCACCGTCAAGCTGGTCGCGCTGGCCTGGACGCCGCATGCTCGCGGCGCTTCGGGGCAGTGGACCGCGCTAGTTTGACGCTGGGGATTTGGCTCCACCCTTCAAGGGACTGGAAAGACAATCCGTGAAGCCCCAAACTACCATCACAACCCGGAGGCAAATACCGTTCCTTACGGATGGAACTTGCCTTCCGATCCCCTACGCTCGTAACCTATGCAGATGAACTCCACTCGAATTCTCATTGGCTTGGCCGCGGCCCCTCTGGCGGCATTCCTGCTGTCGGGCTGCAGCGCCTACAACAAGCGCATCCACGCGCGCACCAATCCGACACAAGAAAGCGTCACCCAGGTGCGCGAAGGCTATGACACCTTCGGACGCAAATGGGACGGCACCGAGACCGCGCCCGCCCCCAAGGCGGTCGCGCAGCGCGCCGGGGATGTGGCCTCGGTGGAATTGAACTCCGGGCTGGTTCGCCTGACCAAGCGCGTGCCGGCGGCCGCGACCGTGGGCGAGACGTTCTCCTACGATCTGACGGCGACCGCGGTTGAGGACGCGGGCTATGTGGTGGTGACGGACACGATTCCGCCCGGGGCCACCTATGTGAAGAGCGAGCCGCCGGCGGCGGTGGACGGCAACGTCCTGACGTGGCGGTTCCCGGCCATCAACAAGGGCGACGCCAAGAACATCAAGGTGTGGCTCAGAGCCGACCGCGAAGGCGACCTGTCCGGCTGCGCCACGGTCACCGCCGTGCCGCGAGGCTGCGTCGGCACCCTGGTCGGCAAACCCGCGCTCGCGATCCAGAAAACAGGGCCGGAAACCGCTCCCGTGGATGGCGAGGTCAATTACACCATCGTCGTCAGCAACAAGGGGACATCAGTCGCCAGGAATGTCGTGGTGACCGACGCCGTTCCCCAGGGCATGACCCATGCCGGCGGCCAGAAGACGCTCACGTTTAACGCCGGCGACTTGGCGTCCAATCAGTCCAAGACGTTCCAGGCGGCCTTCCGCGCCACCCAGCGCGGCAAGATCTGCAACGTCGCCGTCGCCACCTCCTCCAACGCCGGCAAGGTCCAGGACGATGCCTGCACGGTCATCGTCCAGCCCGGCGTGAAGGTGTTCAAGACCGGTGACAAGCAGCAGTTCCTGACCCGCAACGCCCGCTACCACATCACCGTCACCAACATCGGCGACACCACCCTCAAGAACGTGGCCGTCACCGACACCGCACCCGCCGCCACCAGGATCGTCGCGGCCGCCGGCGCCAGCATCACCGGGAACACCGCGGTGTGGACCCTGCCCGAGTTGCGGGCCGGCGATGCCCGGAGCTTCGAGGTTACCGTGACCTCGACCCAGGCGGGCAACCACTGCAACACCGTGTCCGTGGCCACCGCGGAAGGCTTGAAGGATTCCGCCGAGGCCTGCACCCTCTGGAAGGGGCTTTCGGCCATCCTGATCGAAATGGTCGACGACCCCGACCCGATCCAAATCGGCGAGTCCACCACCTACACCATCCGCGTCACCAACCAGGGCACGGCAGACGACAACCAGGTCACCGTGGTCGCCAACTTCCCCGCCGAAGTCAAACCCACCGCCGCCCAGGGCGGCACCGTTGCCGGCCAGACGGTGAAGTTCCCGCCCGTTGTGCGGCTGGCTCCCAAACAGGTGGTCACCTACACCATCACCGCCAAAGGCGCCCAGGTGGGCGACGCACGCATCCGAACCGAACTCACTTCCGACCAGCTGACGCGGCCTGTGATCGAAGAGGAAAGCACCACGGTTTATTGAGCCGACCGTTGAGAAGCGACAGGCTGGCGGGCGCATGCGCATGTCCCGCCAGCCTGTTTCAAATCCACCTTTACAAGCCCGCCGCGATCGTGTCACGCTCCGCGTCATGCGAACGATGCTAAGATTGTTGCCCTTGCTCGGCCTGCCCCTGGTGCTGACGGGTTGTGTGACCTCGCACATCACGAACTTGACTCCCACCGCGGTGCCCCGCAACGATTCCGGCCAATACCTGATCGAAATGGCCATCGACCATCGCCAGCATACGCTGCGCGAGGATACCCTCAGCCCCTTCGTCGTCGTCGGATTCGACTCCTACCGGATGGTGCGCACGCCGGTGCTGACCAACCGATGGGAAACCTACGTCCCCATCCCCGCCGACAAACCCTCCATCCATTATTACTTCAAAGTACTTTACCAGTACAACAAGTTCAATGGCCGCGGCGAGGGCACCCGGCTCTCCCCGGAATACAAGCTGACCATCGAGGAATAGAAGCGCGTTCGTCCGCCGTCAGCGCGTCACCCGCAGGAGCGCACCGCCACCCGGTGGCAGCTGCAGGCGGGCTTTGGCCTCTCCAGCCGCGGCCCACATCGCGATTGCCGTGTCAAACAAGAAGGTTTCATGCATGCGTTTGATCTGGACGCGAGGAAGACACAGGGATTCGGGATAGGAAACCGCAGAAGGCGCTTGCGACTTTGCTGCTGAATTTAGGTGAAACGGCGCGGGGACATCGGGCAAGCTGGGGGTGCGATGAAAACCTTTGTGTTCCTGGTCTGCATCGGCGGCGTGACGGCTCTCGGCGCCGCGGAAACCCCGCTCACGCTGGACGAGCCCAGCCCGCCCGGCATCCTCCTCTGGGAAATCGGCAAAGCCGACAACAGCACCCGCGAGTTCGCCCTGGCGCCGAACCGCTACTCGCAGTTCCGCGAGGACGGGTTGTTCGTGGTCGGCCGGTCCGAGGCCGCGCGGGACTGGCCCTACGCGCATCCGGGCCCGGCAGACGCCTGGGCCGGCAGCCGCCCGCACACGTTTGCGGTGTGTTTTGGCGTCCGGCGGCCGCCCCCGGAGGGCGATTGCGTGCTGCACATTGACCTCGTCGACACCCATCGCCAGTCCCCGCCCTCGCTGCGGATCGCCCTCAATGGCCGGGCCCTCCAATACCGCATGCCGCCGGGTGCCGGCGACGACTCGGTGTTCGGCCAGCCCGAGAAAGGCCGCGAGCACAAGTTCCAATTCAAGTTTCCCGCCGACGCCCTGCTCGCGGGGCTCAATGAAATTGCCATTACGACCGTTTCGGGCAGCTGGGTGTTGTATGACTGGATGGGACTGGAGGCGCCGGAGGGGGTGGAACTGGGCGAGGCGAGCGGCACGCTGGTGGGAGGGATGGTGTCGGCGCCGGTGCTGGTGCAGCGTGAAGGGAGGCTGATGCAGCTGGTTCAGGCGACCGTGCGCCACTTCGGCCCCGACGCGCCGGCCACGGTCCTTTTCGGGGGCCTGGGCGCGACCAATCTGGTGCTCCGCGAAGGCCGCCACACGATCGATCTCGCCGTCCCCGCCGTCACGAACGAGGTGGCCCTGACCGTCACCGTGAGCGCCTCCGGCAAGGTCCTGGCCGAGCGCCCTCTGCGGCTCAAGCCGGTCCGCCGCTGGGTGGTCTACCTGCTGCCCCATTCGCACGTCGACATTGGTTACACGCATGTGCAGACGGAAGTCGAGCGGGCGCAATGGAAATATTTGGAGATGGCGATGGACATCGCGCGGCAGACCGCCGCCAACCCGCCGGGGGCGCGGTTCAAGTGGAACGTCGAGGTGCTGTGGGCGGTGGACGGCTACCTGAAGCAAGCCACGCCCGATCAACGCAGGGCGTTCTTCGAGGCGGTGCGGGCCGGCCAGGTGGGACTGGATGCGCTGTATGGGAACATGCTCACGGGGCTGTGCAGCCAGGAGGAACTGCTCCGCCTGCTGCGCTGCGGATTGCAGCTCTCCCGGGAAAGCGGCGTGCCCGTCGAGTCCGCCATGATCACCGACGTCCCCGGCTACACCTGGGGCATCGTTCCCGCCCTCGCCCACGCCGGCGTGAAGTACTTCTCCATCGGCCCCAACGGGGGCGACCGGATTGGCCACACCAGCCGGGCCTGGGGCGACAAGCCGTTCTGGTGGATCGGCCCCAATGGCACGGACAAGGTGCTCGCCTGGATGACCGGCACCGGCTATTACCGCGTGTTCAGCTCCCCGGACAACCTCCAGCAATACCTCGAACGCCTCCAGGCCCGCGGCTACCCCTACGACTTCGTCCAAGTCCGCCATTGCCTCGGCGACAATGGCGCGCCCGACGTCCACTTCGCAGACACCGTCAAGCAGTGGAACGAGAAATACGCCTACCCGAAGCTGGTCATCGCCACGACGGCCGAGATGTTCCACGACTTCGAGCGCCGCTACGGGGACCAGTTGCCCAGGATCCGGGGCGATTTCACCCCCTACTGGGAGGACGGCGCCGCGTCGAGCGCGCTCGAGACCGCCATGAACCGGGCGTCGGCCGACCGCCTGCTGCAGGCCGAAACGCTCTATGCGCTGTTCCATCCCCGCGCCTATCCGGCCGGGGACTTCAACCGGGCCTGGCGCAACGTGCTCCTCTACGACGAACACACCTGGGGCGCCTACAACAGCATCAGCGAGCCCGACCATCCCTTCGTCAAGAGCCAGTGGACCATCAAACGCCAGTTCGCCCTCGACGCCGACCGCGAGTCCCGCGAGCTGATTGCCCGCGCCTCGCTGGCCCGCGGCGGGCCAGCCCCCGCAGCTCCCGCAGCCCCGAATCCCGGAACGCCCGCCGCCCAGGCGATTGACGTCGTCAACACCAGCGGATTCGACGATCCCGCGGCGCTGGTCACCGTGCCGCCTGAACTCTCGAGCGCTGGCGACCGGGTGAGGCGCCACGGAGCCGGCGAAGCCGGCGTGGTGTCGCAGCGGCTGACCACGGGCGAGCTGGTGTTCCACGCCGACGCGTATCCCTACCACACCCTGCGATACGAGGTCGGCCCCGGCCCCGCCGCCCCGGCCCCGTTCGAAGGCGCCACCGCCGCCGGCAACCGTCTGGCCACGGCCAACTCTGCCTTGGCCCCCGGCCTGTCGTTGCGGGTGGACGAGCAGACCGGAGCGATCTCAAGCCTCATGTTCGACGGCCACGAGCTGGTCGATCCCAAGAGTCACACCGCGCTGAACGACTACTTCTACCTGCCCGCCAGCGACCTCAAAGGCCTGCAGCAGAACGGACCCGTCACCATCACCGTCCGCGAACGCGGCCCCCTGGTCGCCTCGCTGCAAATCGAGTCCGCCGCCCCGGGGTGCCGGAAGCTCGTGCGCGAGATCCGCATGCACGCCCTGCGGCCGTGCGTCGAAATCATCAATACCGTCGACAAACTGCCCGTGCGCGCCAAGGAAGGCGTGCATTTCGGGTTTGGCTTCAACGTGCCCGGGGGCGTGGTGCGCCTGGATGTGCCGTGGGGCGTGGTGCGACCCGAGGCGGACCAGATTCCCGGCGCGTGCAGGAACTGGTTCACCGTGCAACGGTGGGTGGACATTTCGAGCCAGGATTACGGATTGACGTGGGTGACTCCCGAGGCGCCCCTGGTGCAGGTCGGCCGCATCACCGCCAACCTGATCGGCGGCCTGGCCGGGTCGCCGCTCTGGCTCGAGCATATCGAGCCCTCGACCACCCTGTATTCGTGGGCCATGAACAACCATTGGCACACCAACTACCGCGCCGAACAGGAAGGCCCCACCGTCTTCCGATACTTCATCTTCCCCCACCGCAGCGGCTACTCCCGCGCCCGCGCCACCCGCTGTGCCGCCACATGCACCCAGCCGCTCCTCGTCCTGCCCGCCCGCGGCGATCTCCCCACGCCGCCGCTCGCCGTCGACGGCCGCCACGGCCCCGCCGGCCTGCAAATCACCGCCTTCAAACCCAGCGACGACGGCAAAGCCCGCATCGTCCGGATCCTCAACCTGGCGGACCGGGCCGACCTGGCGGAACTCGCATGGGCAGGGCCCCAACCCAAGGCGGTTTTCCTCAGCGACGCCAGCGAACAGCCCCGAACGCGTGTCGAGGGCCCGGTGGACGTGCCGCCGCAAAGCATCGTCACGCTGCGCGCCGAGCTGCCTTAGCCCGCATTTCTCACCGCCCTGTGAGAAATGCGGGTTGTCAGGCGAGGTGTTCAACGAGATCGGACGGGCGATCAAGGCCGCATCGCCGTTTCCCCATACCTTCGTCCTCACCCACGGCAATGCCACCGGCGGCTGCCTGCCAACCCGCCCCGGCCATGCCGAAGCCGGCTACGAGCCCCAATCCTGCCCCTTCGCGCCCGGCGCCGCCGAAAGGGCGGTGGAGGGAAAGACGCGGATGTTGCGGGCGCTGCGGGACGCCGGGGATTGCCGGGCGAGGGCGGGACGGTGAGGGGGCGCCCTATTACCAGTTCAGGCTGATGCCCAGGAGCACCGAGTGGTTGTGGACGTCGCCGAACTTGGTCCATCCCTCCTCAAAGGAGGGCGCGGTGGTGCCGGTGAACTTGTAACCCAGGCTGATGGCTGTGTTGTCCACCGGCGTCCAGCAGATTCCCGCCATCGCCTGGTAGCTCCAGGTCCACGCCGCCTCCACACCGTCGGCGCCGACCCAGCCGCGCGATGTGTACATGAAGGCGTCGTCCCAGTGCACAAAGGCAACGTCGCCGCCGCCGCCGATGCCGGCGTAGGGGGAGAACGGGGTGTCGTTGGGCAAATGCACGACGAGGTTCATGAGCAGCGGCATATGCATCAGGGAGGCATCGATATCCCTGAAACGGTTGAACAGAAACCCCGTGTTGAACTCAACGTCAAACCACGGCGTCACATGCGCCCCGGGCGTCAGATCGAATCGAAAGCCCGGATCGAGCTTTTCCTTGCGGCCCGGAGTGGGGAACAGGAATTTCTTGATGCGGACGTCCTCGACCAGGTTCAAGCCCGCCTCGAACCGCATGAAGAAGCTCGACTCCTGCGCCGGAGAGGTGCTGGGCGCGAACGCCAGCAAACCGCAGCCAACCCACACCGGGAGGCGCACCATGGGGAAAAAGGTCAGTCGTTTCATCGACCAACGACTGTCCGCACCCCGATCCCCGATGTCAACCGCGATGTGTCCCGCGGTCAAGCGCGCTCCTCGAAAGGTCCGGCGCGCTGTCTCCCTCCCCCGCGCCGCTCTGTTTAGCTCTCACCCCTCGCGCGCATCGGGAACCCACAATTTTCAATTTTCAATATGCAATTGTCAATTACACACGCCGGTTCATGGCTCCGATGCGCGCAGGGTCTTGCCAGGGAACTGCCCCCGAGGCGTCCCTTTCTAAAGGTAGGGACGCGTTCCACCGCGTCCCTTTTTTCCCCCCTTGGCGGCGGCGAGGGCGGGGAACTCGGGCGAAGGGAACCTCGAGGCGGTCCGGGCCCCCCGGGGTCCAGGGATTGGGCGCAGACACGTCCTCAAGGGGAAGTCAGGGACGCGGTGGAACGCGTCCCTACCCGCAGACGGTGCTTCGCGCGCGGATGGCGCACCCATCGAGAATCAGGATCGCCAAAACCAACGCCGGCCCGGCCCGGGAATTGTCTTTACTCTCCGCGGCGGGGTCTCGAGACTTTGCAGCGAACCATTTCGGGTCATGAACACGCTTGAACGTTTCTCGAGGCGCATCGCCTTGCTCCTTTGCAGTCTCTTGTCCGCCGCTCTGCCGGCCGGCGAACCGGCGCCGGCCACCGCCGCGCCACCGCCCATCCTGTTCAAGGCCGGGTTCGCCGAGCGCGACATCACGCCCGACCTTGGCATGGAAGCGCCGGGCGGTTACGGCAAGAGTTACCACCGCAGCTTCCACGATCCGTGCAAGGTGCGCGCGGTGGTTTTCGACGACGGGACGCGCCGGGTGGCGCTGGTGAGCTACGATCTGTTGTTCGTGACCCGGCATCTGGCGCAGGCGGTGCGCGACCAGATCCGGAACCGTTGCCGCATCCCCCAGGAGCATATCCTGGTGGCCGCTTCCCATTCGCATTCCTCCGGCCCCATCGGCATGGCCGAGCCCGGCGACTACGACCACGCGTCACCGCTGGTGAACGAGTTG
The DNA here is from genome assembly GCA_016935555.1 of Verrucomicrobiota bacterium. Taxonomy (GTDB): domain Bacteria; phylum Verrucomicrobiota; class Verrucomicrobiia; order Limisphaerales; family JAFGQR01; genus JAFGQR01. The sequence goes on along the minus strand of JAFGQR010000158.1, from coordinate 12,116 downwards.
GCGAACCAAAAAAGCACCGTCTCCAATCCCGGTTACACCCAGTTGCTCATCCGGCAGGCGGTCGAGGCGGCCGCCGCCGCGAACGACGCGCGCGCCGACGCCAAACTGGCCGTGGGTTACGGACACGAGGACAAGGTCGCCTTCAACCGCCGGCTCCGCATGAAGAACAACCTCACCTACTCGCATCCGGGCGCGGGGAATCCGGGCATTCTGGGGTATGCCGGGCCGACCGATCCGCAGGTTGGTGTGATGGGCGTTTGGGATCTGAAGGGCGGCCTGCTGGGGGTGGTGGTGAACTTCGCCTGCCACGCGACCACCAGCCCAGGCGGCATCTCCGCCAATTGGATCGGCTCGATGCAGCAAACCCTGCGCGGCGCCACCGGCCACGCCGCCTTGCCCGTCGTCTTCCTCCAGGGCCCGTGCGGCGACGTGACCCAGGTGGACAATCTGACGCCATACCAAAACCCCGGCGCGGAGGAATGGTGCGACCTTGTGGGCGGCCGGGTGGGCGCGGAGGTGTTTAAGACCCTGCTGCTGATCCGCCGCGGCGCCAGCCGCCAGATCCCGCTCGATGTGCGCCGCAAAGTGTGGCATGTCAAACGGCGTCTGCCCGCACCCGAGAAAGTGCGGCATGCGACCGAGCTGGTGCGCAAGGATCCGGCGGACGTCGGGGCGACGGTGTGGACCTTTGCCAAGGAGACGGTGTTGCTTGACGCCGTGGCCAGGGTGCGTCCGGAAGTGGTGGTGGAGGTGCAGGCCGTTCAGGTTGGCCCGGCGGTGATTGTGGCCAACCCGGCGGAGTATTTTGTCCAATACGGCCTCGACATCAAACGCGACAGCAACTTCCCCTTCACCTTCCCGGTCGAACTGGCCAACGGGATCGTGGGTTATGTGCCGACGGAGGACGCCTTCGGGCCGGGCGGCGGCGGCTACGAAACCCGGCTGACGTCCTACAGCAACCTCGAGGTCGGCGCCGGACGCGCCATGGCCAATGTCGGCATTGAACTCGCCAATCAAATGACTCCCGGCCCCGTGCCGGCGCCGCCCCCGGCGCCGCCCTTCCGTGCGGCGTGGGAGTACGGCAATGTTCCGCCGGAGTTGCAGTAGGCGCGGACATGTGCCATCGGGATCTCTGCATTCACGTTCAACTGTCGCCCAGGCAAGTTGTGATGCTGGAGGAGGATCGAAATAGCGGAGGGCCATTGGGGATGGCTACAGTCGTTTTTTGGCCCTCTTTTTTGCGTGCAGCAGAAACCGGACTGGCATGAAGTGGTTGGCATGCCAAGGGCCAACCGACTCAGAGGTGATGGGGGAGTTTTCCACCTGACTTGATTTCTCGTTGAGGATCAAGCGGTTGCCCAGGCGACAGTCGACCACCAAGAATACTTCCAAGGTTGACAACTATACGCCAATGGCGGATACTCGCTGAGAATGGAATTCATTGAGACGCCGACGTTCACCCGACTGGTGTTGGCCCTGATGGATGACGAGGATTATGTGCGCCTTCAGGCCACGTTGGCGCTGCAGCCGGTCCTGGGAAAGGTCATTCCCGGCGGCGGCGGCATTCGCAAGCTGCGCTGGGCCGGCCGCAGTCGCGGGAAACGGGGTGGATTGCGGGTCATCTATTATTGGCAGGCAGCCGATAATCGAATCTGGATGCTCTTTGTGTATCCAAAGAGTGAGCGCGATGATTTGACGCCGGGGCAATTGCGACAACTGCGAATCCTGGTGAAAGAGTTTTTGGTATGAAGAAAGAACTGTTCGAGCAACTGACGAAAAGCCTCCAGGAGGCGGGCCAGATCAAGCGCGGTGTCTTGAAGCCGTCGCGCTCGTTCGACGTGGATCCCCAAAACGACCTGTTGAAGATTCGCGGCAAGCTGGGCCTGTCGCAATCGAAGTTCGCAGGTCTCTTGGGCATCAGTGCGGATACGCTGCAGAACTGGGAGCAAGGTCGACGCGCGCCGACAGGACCGGCCAAGGTCTTGCTGAAGATTGCGCTCAAGCACCCGCGCCTCCTCCTGGACTGAGTTCCCATCCAGGAAGACGATGACATGGACCCTTCTGTTCGCCTGGGTGCTGATCGAAGGTCGTTCAATCCACCCGGCAACGTGCAGGGGGGCATCGTCTCAGGCCGAACCACCGAGTGGACATACAGGCGCCTTTGGAGTGGCGACTGGATAGCATTTTTGGGTTGGGATATGGAAAACCCACAGGGCCATTCCTTTGCGACTGTCACCACCGAAGGCAAGCCAGGCGCCATTCGGGGACCGCGCCGGTGGCAGCTCTGGTGGCGCGGATATAATCGGGCGGCGCCAGGAGGATCTGGGTGCCGCGGACGCCGGCGGACACGGCGATGACGGTGTGCGACAAGGCCGACTTGTCGAGGTGGACGAGGAAAGCCTTCTTGGCCGCCAGGACGGTGACGCCGGCCGGAACATAACCAGTGAGAGGCTGCAGCTGGCTGACCGGCACCGGTTCCGTGCTGCGATCGACCGTGGCGCGCGGCAGCGCCTTCAGGTCCAGCGCGCCGTCGGCGGGCAAGACCGGCGGGGGCGCCTCAAAACACATCGACGGTCAGTCCGGTCTCTTCGCGCACGCGCCGGGCGATAAGGGAGAGGGAGCGCAGGGTGAGGTGGCTGCAGCCGTTGATTTTGGAAGGTTTGTGCGTGGAGAAGACCTGCACTTGGGCGATCTGTGCGCCCTGCGACTTGAGCCGCAGAAGCTGCCGGATGTAGGCGGCGATCTCGTCGGGCGGGGGTTCCTGGCCATGCACGCGGGGGAAGAGGCTCTGGATCACCACGGGCCGGTGGGTGGCGAGCTGCGCGATATTGTCGAGGATGCGCTGGTACTTCACCCGGGTCCGGTTGATGCGCTGCATGCAGGCCTGCGTGCCCGCGTCCAGCTTGATCCAAACCTCGTCCCGCGAATTGAGTTTGGCCAGGCCCCGCTCGACCTCGGGCAGGTGCAGGCCGCTGCCGTTGGTGACGAGCATGATTTTGAAAAAGGGGTAGGTTCCCTGGGCGCGCACGTGCACCACCGCCTGGACCGTTTCGGAGAAATTCGAGCAGAACGTCGGTTCCCCATCGCCTGCGAGGGCGACCTGCTTGAGTTGCAGCCATTCCGCCGGCACGTGGGCAAAATCGCCCAGGGTGACCAGCCTGTCCTCAAACGCCAGGTCGAGCACGCGCCGCAGTTCCGCGGCCATGACCTCCAGTTCCACCCGGTTCTCCGCCTCGGGGTGCGACCGGTCCGCCTGGCAGTAGACGCATCGGAAGCTGCACACCTTGCCGGGGCAGAGGTCCACGCCGATGAGCAATCCCCGGGCCCGTTGCGCAAGCACGCAGAAGACGTAGCGCGTGCCGGGAAAAATCCGGGGGCTGCCCAGCGCCGAACAATCCGGCGGCTTGTGGCGCAGCGGCGGCCCGGCGGACAGCGCCGACCGATTGGAGCTGGCCCCGGCGGGGGAATCGGCACCCGAGACATTCACGCTGGCCGGGAGCATGCGGCGGCGGTCCGGGCGCGTGCTTCACAACGGTTGTTGAAAAATGTGCAGAAATTGACTTCTCTCGACGGGATGCGCGCCACACTCCACGAAGCCCGGCAGATCGCCCTGCGGCAGACGCTGCGCGGTTGCCGGTTGTTTGCGGGCCTGCCCGTGCCCGATCTCGAGGCCATTGCGGCCATCACCCTGCGAAAGCCGCTGGACAAGGGCGACTACTTGTTTCGCGAGGGCGACGTGTCCCAGGGCTTCTACATCGTCCAGGAAGGGGCCATCAACGTGCACCGCGTCAATGCCGCCGGCAAGGAGCAGGTGATCCATGTGTTTCGCGCGGGCGAATCCCTGGCCGAAGCCACCCTGGCCACCGACAAAGGGTATCCGGCCGACGCGCGGGCCGTGGAACGGTCGCACGTGTTGCTGGTGCGCAAGCGGGAGTTTGTGTCGCTGCTCAAGCGGCGTCCCGAACTGGCCCTGCGCATGCTCGGCGCCATGAGCCGCCACCTCCGCGCCTTGGTCGGCCAAATCGACGACCTCACCCTCAAGGATGTCGAAACCCGCCTCGCCCACTGGCTGCTCAAGCGTTGTCCCCGGCCCGACTCCTCCCAGCCGTTCCGCATCGAATTGCCTGCCACCAAGCGCATCCTCGCCGCCGAACTCGGCACCGTCGGCGAAACCCTCTCCCGCACCCTGGCCAAGTTCCGCGAACAGCAGTTGCTCGAGGTCAAAGGCCGAATCCTGACCCTCCTCGACCCCGCCCGGCTCGCCGCCCTTCTGCGCCGCAACCTGGGCGAATGATCAAAGGCCCGGGCAGAGCCGCCGCATTTCCGGCTGCACCGCCCTGGCACGGTCGGCATCCACACGGCGCAGTTCCTCCAGCGCCGCGCGGGCTTCTTCGGGCTGACGTGACCGGGCGGCTTCGAGCGCCAGCACGGTCCGGGCGGCGACGATCTGCATACGATCGGCCAGGCCCATCCGCAGGGCCTCCTTCAACGCCGCCACCCCCTCCGCCGTCCGGCCGCACCGAACCAAGGATCCTCCATGAAAAAACCTCAACACCGCGCACTCCCCCCGCAGCTGCAACGCCCGCTCGAAAGCCGCCGCCGCTGCCGCCCACGACTCGCGCCGCAGGTGTGTCGTCCCGAGAAAAAACAGCGCCGCCGGGCTTTCCGGAAACCGCCGCAGCACCCGCGCCAGCGCCGTCTCCGCCTTCTCCCAATCCCCCCGCTGCATCGCCTCCCGCGCCACCTTCATGTCCGGGTCCATCGCAATCGGCTCCGCCCTGCGCGGGCGCGGCCGCTTCTCATAGGGCGTCGGTTCCCGGGCCGCCGCGCGCTCCAGGATCCGGTGGATGACGCTGGCCGGCATGGCCACGCCGCGTTGCCGATCGGTGGACGCCACCGCCAGCCCGATGGCCTCGCCACGCGCGTTTAGCAGCGGCGATCCACTGTGGCCCCGGCGCACCGGGATGGTCGTGTAGATCTCCTCCCACACGCCGGCCACGCCCGCAACGCGCACGACCTGGCCCGTCGGAAACGAGAGGCCCCCGCCCCCGGGATTTCCCACCAGCCCCACCCACTGGCCGGGCTCGGGCAGTTCCCGTGGCCCCAGCGGCAGATGCGCCAGCCCGTTGCCGTCCAGTTGCACCACCACCACGTCGTGATCCGCGTCTTCCCCCAGATACCCCGCGACCGGAATCTTCCTGTTGTCCGCCGTGATGGCGAACATCGCCTCGCCGGGTGCTGTCACGTGCCGCGCCGTCACCAACACCCCGTTGCTCCCAATCAAAAACCCCGTGCCCTTCATGGTCCCCCGGCCGCGCGCGTTGACCGGCCGCAACATCACCACCGCCCGACGCGCCTTCTCGAAAAACGCCTGCGCATCAAACCCGCCCCTCTCCGGCCCCGGGGCGCCCCCCGAAGCGCCTGCGGCATACGCCGTCATCCCGCCCGCCGCCCACACCATCGCGGACGCCACACAGCCGGCAACGAAACGGATATGACGCATCGGGTGCAATCCCAACATCCGGCCGGGTCCGGCTCGCGGCGTTGCCGAATCCCGTCGGCGACATGACGCCGGCAAAGGGCGCGTGCTGTCAATCGCGCGCGTGGCTGTTTGGGAACGGGTCATGGGCGGTTCATGAGAAGCGCCAGTGCGGCCAGCAGCGCTGCGAGGAGCCAGATCCCGGTCACGGCCTGCACAGGCGTCCAGCCGCGGCGCACCAGGCGGTGCGACAGATGGCGGGTATCGCCCCGGTAGACGGGCTGGCGGAGTCGCCAGCGCAGGATCACAACCCACACCAGGTCGAACAACGGCACCGCCAGGATCAACACGGGGCTCAGCAGACCAAACCCGCGTGGGCGCGACGCGGGATCCCACTGCGTCACGATGGCCAGCACGGCGGCCAGGTAACCCGCAAGGTGACTGCCCGCATCGCCCAGGAACACGGCGGCGCGGGGAAAATTGTATGGGAGGAACCCCGCCAGCGCGCCCGCCGCGGCGAAGGCGAGTGCGGAGGCCATGGGCTGGGTGGAGGGCGCCGCGAGGCCAAGGCCCAGCGCCGCGATGGCACCCAATCCGGCGCAGAGCCCGTTCATGTTGTCCATGAAATTGAACGCATTGGTCACAATCAGAATCCACAGCACGGTGACACCGCAGCTCCACCCCGTCCCGGGCGCCAGCGGTGCGAAGCGGAGTCCGGCCAGGGCGACGAGGAGGGCGACGAGCAATTGGCCGGCGAGCTTCACGGGCGGACGCAGTTCCCATCGGTCGTCGGCTGCTCCGAGCAGCGTCATGCCGAGGGCGCCGGCGAGCAGGGCGGCGAGGGGGATGGGTTGTGCGGGCGGCTGGGGAACCCAAAGGCCACGGAGGCCGGAGCCGGGGCCGGTCCAGGCGTCGAGGGCCGCGAGGCATCCCATGGGCACGAGCAGGCCGGTCAGCACCGCCCAGCCGCCTGCCAGGGCGACCGTTTCGGGGTGGAGCTTGCGTTCGCCGGGGGCATCGACCAAACCGAGCTTCCAGCACAGCCGCCGCCAGACGGGCAGGGAGAGCGCGGAGGTTGCCGCGGCAGCGGCGAACACGAGTCCGCCGAGAAGGTGGGAAACGCTCATGGCGGCATGGGAGAGGGCGGGGGCGCGAGCGCGGGTCGTTGAGCGAGCAACTCGCGGTAAAGGTCGCGCAGGGCGGCGATCATGCGAGGGAGGGGGAACAGTTCCTGGACCAGCGCCCGGCCGCGGCGCCCCATCGTCTGGCGCCGTTGCGGGTCGGCTGCCAGTTCGAGCAGGCGCGCCGTCAGCGCCTCGCTGTCGCCCGGAGGCACCAGGGCGCCGGTGTCGCCGGGGCGGCACACTTCGGCGGCGCCGTCACAGTCGCAGGCCACCACGGGTTTGCCGGCGGCCATGGCCTGGGGGAGGGCGCGGGCCAATCCTTCGCGGCGGGAGAGGTGGACGAGGATGTCCATGAGGGCGACGAGGGCAGGGATCTGATGGGGCGGCACCAGGCCGGTGAACCTGACGTGTTTCTCCAAACCCAACACGCGCGCCTTCCGCTCCAGCCGGGCGCGCCAGGGGCCGTCGCCCACCAGCAGGAACCGGAGCCGGGGACATCGGCGGACGAGCCCCGGGGCGACGTCGAGGAGGTCGTCGTGTCCCTTGAGGGGGAAGAGCCGCGCGATTTTTCCGATGACAATGTCGCCGGGGTCGAGTCCCCAGCGGCGGCGTTGTGGGGGGTCGGGGGCGGCGTTGAGGAACGGGGCGAGGTCGAATCCGCTGTAGATGCAAGTGTATTGGGGGGGCGTGCCGATGCCGGCGGCGAGGTAATGTCGGGTCATGGCATGGGCGACGCTGACGAACCGGGTGGTGTGGCGGGCGGCTTGGCGCTCGGCGGCGGTGAACAGGCGGTTGGGCAACCAGCCTTGCCAGGGGCCGAAAGAAGGGCCGTGGATGGTGTGGACGACGATGGGGACGCCGGCGCGGGCGGCGGCCAGGCGGCCGAGGAAGCCGGCTTTGCCGCTGTGGGTGTGAACGACGTGGGGGGCGCGGGCGCGGAAGAGTCGGGTGAGACTTTGGAGGGCGCGCAAGTCGTTCCAGGGGTGGAGGGGCCGGACCAGGGGCGGCACGACGGTGAGGGGCAGCCCGGGCGGGAGGTAATCGAGGAGGGAACCTTCGGGGCCGGGGCTGGGGCCGGAGACCAACTGCAGGTCCCATCCGGGAAGCCGCCCCAACTCGCGCACGGAAGCCACGGTGTTTTCCTGGGCGCCGCCCACGATGAGGCGGGTGATGACGTGCGCGACGCGCAGGGGCGGGCGGGCTTCAGAAGGTGCCACGTTTCAACGTCTCGAGCCGTTTTTTGACGACGGGGATATCGGTCTGGCCTTGGGGTGCGAGCTGGAGGTATTTCTTGTAATGCTCGATGGCCTTGGCGGCGTTGGTCTTGGCGGCGAAGACCTCGCCCAGGCCGTAGTGCACCCAATACGGGGTCTTGGGCAGGAGAGCCATCACGGCCTGGTAATCCTTCAGCGCCGCGTCCCAATCCTTCTGCCTGGCATGCGCCAGCGCGCGGTTCCTGAGCGCCACCGAGCTGTCGGGAGCCAGGGCCAGCGCGCGGTTGAAATCGGCGATGGCGGCCCGGGGGCCGTGGGAGGCGAGGTTCATCTTGACGACGCCGCAGTCGATGAGCGCGGCGACGTTATTGGATTGGATGGCGACCTGCCGGGTGAGCGCATCGAGCGCGTTGGTCAGATCATTGCGCGCGATATGGATTTGGACTTCGGTGGCAAAGGGGCCGACTTGGAGCGGGTGATCCTTCTGGGCGGCGGCGAGGATGCTGAACGCCCGGGGCAGGTCCTTTTTGGCGGCATGCGCGAGCGCTTCGGCCAGGAGGAAGGGGAGGGGATTGGTGGCGACCTGGCCGCTCAACGCCGGGGAGGTGCGGAGGCGGGAGATTTCGCGCAGGGCGCGGTCGGGCTGGTTAATGCGGGAGTAGCTCAGGACGAGCGCGGTTGCGGCGGGGTAGGAGGAGGAGTCGAGGGCGAGAGCGCGTTCGAGCAGTTGGACGGACTGGCGGAAGTTCTTGCCGTTGGCGAACACCTGGCTGAGGAGGAAACACATGTTCGGCTCGTCGATGGGGCCGTTCATGTTGAGGACCAGTTCGATGTTGCCGCGGTAGGGCACCAAGCGCTCTTCGAACTCGGGGTTGGGCAGGATGGTGTTGTGCCGGCCCGCCTGCAGCTGGCGGTTGTAGAGGCGGTTGAGGTAGGCGGCGGGATTGTTGGTGAAGAACTGCAGGGCGAGGTCGAAATACTCGCCCGCCTTGGCGAGTTGTCCGGCGCGCTGGCATTCCACGCCGAGGTGGTTGAGGTGCCGCGAGTAGTAGCTGCCGGCCAGGTTCGCCACGAAGGGCACCGGCCGCTTGTCGCGTGTCGAACCGCGAGCCATCTCGTCGAGCAGCGGCGCCAGTTCGCGGCGGTAGTGCTGCCAAAACCGGTCGTTGCTGTCCAGTTCGGCCCGGGTAAGCGGCGGTGGGCTGACTTGGTTGGTCGGGTTGGCCGTCACTTCGAACACCAGCTGGCGGGGCCGGACATGAAAGGACTCGAAGTAATAGCCGAAGCTGGGGTGGAGGTAGTAGATGGGGATGGTTTGGTGCAGGTCGAGAAGGAACTGGAGCAGGGTGAGGGAACTGAGTTCCCGGGCCGGAGGCGGGGGTGCTGCGGGCAATTTCGGCCAGCGCTGGGGGTAATGGCGTTTGAGGTAACGATGGTAGGCCGGCTTGGAAAGGGCGGTGGTGTGGATGAGCACGTGCCGGGTTTCGCGTCCGCTGCGGCGCAGCGCCGACTGCACGGCGAAGAGGCGGTAGGAATCGTCGCTCAGCACCAGGGCGCCTTCGGACGGAAGCTGGCGGGCGGCGGTGGTGCCGTAGAGCTCGAGATGCGGCGCGAGAATGCCTTTGAGGGCGGGCAGATTGCGATACACGAGCGCCGAGGGGGCGGCGATCAGCACGGCCCACACGGCCGCCACGACCGCGAGTTTGCCCGCCTTTCTCAGCGGCGAGGGGCGCTGCCACGACTTGGGCGGGGCGGGGCCGAACACCAGGAGGAAGTAGCCGGTGCAATAACCGACCGTCAGCGCCGCCAGGTAATAAAAGGGGAGAAACGCCCATGGCTGTCCGTAGCGGGCGCCCAGGGCGCGCGGGCTGAAGGTGGGATCGAACATGACCCAGAGGCACGCGGCGAGGAAGAGCGCGTGGACCACGTGCATCATGAGGTTGGCCAGCAGGTTGCCGGCGGCGCTGATGTCGCCGTATTGGGCCGGCCAGCGGATGCCGATGAACACCACCGGCACGATCGAGGTGAACACGATGATGACGAGCAGGAAGCGGGGGAATTCCCAGAGCGTGTTGCGCTGGGCGCCCAGGTGGGTTCGGAGGATTTCCAGGAAGCTGTAGTCGGTCAGGCCCGCGAGGCTGTTGACCGCGGGCAGGACCAGGTAAAGCGCCAGGCCCGCCGTTCCCAGGCCCAGCATGCGCAGCAGGAAACGCCGCTGGAAGAAGTCGCGGCCCCGAGTCCAGAGCATCGCGCCCACGAACAGCGGCAGGAACGCGATCATGGCGTAGTTGTTGACGATGCCCAGCCCGTAGACCGGCGCCATCCGGTAGAGCCAGGAATCGCGCAGCTCGATGCGATATTCCATCAGACAGCGCACGCAGTAGGCAACGATCAGCAGATCCAGCGACTCGCCGGTCGCCACCACGGCGTTCTCCCAGAAGCTGAGCTGCAGCCCGCAAACCAGCGCGGCCAGGACCGGCGGCACCCAGGCGGCGCGGATGCTGAGGAAGGAATACTCGCTCTGTTCCAAGCCTCGCTGTTCCCGGGTGCGGTCCTGGGGGAGGATGGCGACGGTGCGTGCCAGCAGGGCCAGCGCCAGCGCCGAGCACACTGCGGCGAAGAGGTTCAGCGCCAGCATCTGCCCTCCGGCCGGCAACCACCGGACCGGGTAGGTCAGCACCGCAAGCAGCGGCGTCAGAAACATCGGCTGCCAGTCCCACCCCAACACCCTCGCCAGCGTCGGAAGCCCCGTCGCTGTCACCCCGTCCGGCAGCGTCAGCCCATAGACCACCAGCGCCCCCGCCGCCACCAGCCACGGCAAGCGTCGCTGCACAAAACCCGTCATTGCTCTTCGGTCAGTGTCCATTGCTCAACAGCATGCCGGCCAGTCGATACGATGCCCGCCGGCTCGGCCATGCCCCACCCTAAACAATCCCGAATCCCCCGGGAAAGCAATTTCCGACACCGCGCCCCGCGCGCGCATTCAACCGGCCCGTCTCACGTCCGCCACGCACTCCACGTGCTGCGTCTGCGGGAACATGTCCAGCGGCGTCAGCCGGTGCAGCTCGAACAGGCCGCCGGCGCACAATCCGTTCAAGTCCCGCGCCAGCGTGGCCGGGTGACACGAGACATAGAGGATCTGCGCCGGGCGCAGCGCCCGCAGCAATGCCAGGCTGTCGTGGCTGCATCCCTTGCGCGGCGGGTCCAACAGGAGGGTGGTGCGGCCGGGAGAAAAATCCCGCACCGCCGCCTGCAGCGAATCCTCCGTGCGCCCCGCCAGGAAGGCGCCGTTGGTCCGCTGCCGCGCCGCCGCGTTGCGGCGGGCCGCCGCGATGGCGCGTTGGTCGTATTCAATGCCCACATACCGCTCGACCGCGTCCGCCAGCTCCAGCGCAAAGAACCCCACCCCGCAATACGCATCCACGAGAAAGCGCGTGCCGCCGGCGACGAGCGCGGCGCGCGCGGTGGCCACCAGTTCCGGCAGGAGAAAGCGGTTGTTCTGAAAAAACGAGTCGGGCGGCACCTCCCAACCCTCCGGAATCACCCGCAACACCACCTTCAGCCCGCCCCGCGGCGGCGGATGCGCCCGGACCCGGCTGATCTGCTCGTTGAGGGCGGGCTCGGCGATCGCGCAGGTTTCGATATCCTCCACCAGCCTGCTGTCCCCGCGCACAAACCCCAGGTTCAACTTCTGTTCGGGCTTGTTCCACTGGCTGCGGATCATGATCCGGTTGCGGTAGCCGTAGGGCTGGGGGCAGGGCACCGCCGGCGCGACCACGCGGGCCGGGAATTTGCCCAGGCGCACGAACAGGTCGGCGACCTGCTTGCGCTTGACCTCCACCTGTTGCGCGTAGGCCAGGTGCTGATACTGGCAGCCCCCGCACCGCCCGAAATACGGGCATCGCGGCGCCACTCGGTGCGCCGAAGGCTCCACCACCCGCAGCAAGCGCGCGCGCGCGTAGTTCTTGCGGACTTCGGTGATTTCCACCTCGACCCACTCGCCCGCGATCACCCACGGCACGAACAGGACCCGGCCGTTTACGCGCCCCACGCCCTCGCCTCCGAACGCCAGGTCGTCGATCCTCACCACGTGCCGCTCACCCACCGCCCCCGCCGGGGCTTGCTGCGCCGTCTCAGACATCCGGATCATTTCATCGGCAACCCGCCTCCGAGGCAAGCCTCGCGTGCCCGAACTCTTAACGTCGAACACCCAACGCGACACGGCACAATTCACTGGTTGCCCATTGGCCCCGGCGCATGGCGTGCGCGTCAGCGCCATTCGATGTTCGAGGTTCGGCG
>JAFGQR010000002.1 GCA_016935555.1 Verrucomicrobiota bacterium | reverse complement strand
TTGAACGTTGAGCGTTGAACGTTGAGCGTTGAACGTTGAGCGTTGAACGTTGAGCGTTGAACGTTGAGCGTTGAACGTTGAGCGTTGGCTCTGAATCGGGGTCGGAATCGGTATCGGGATCGGAATCGAAAGGCATGACATGGGTTTTGGACACGAGAACGGGGTGAGTATCGAGAGGATCGAAACGATACCGATTCCGATAGCGATGCCGACCCCGAGGGGAATAGGAAGCCATGAGGCAACAAGGCTGCTGCAGTGAACGCGCCGACTGTGCCCTAAGTCCATTCAGGCGGTTCTGGCGGCGCGTCAGTGAGCAGCGTCGTTGGCTCCAGAATGCCCTTGCCTTGACCTCACGGGGTTGGCAAGGGTGCGGCGCGGAGGCCAGGGAGATTGTCAGGATCATCGGCGCAAACGGCTGGTATTTCGTGCGCACACGAGGCAGCCATGTTCCACACCTGAGCTGCGGCACCCATCGCCCCGATCGAGGGAACGTGGAGATGGAATCTTGACTTTTCCACCGTCCGCGAACCTTGATCGGTGCGGGCATGCCGATGCCGCACCATATCTCGACGCTGCTCTATTGTTTCAACGAGAGGGACGACGTGCTGCTGCTTGCGCGCGCCCAGCCCCCCAACCGGGGCCTCTGGAGCCCCTGCGGCGGCAAACTCCACACCCACCTCGGCGAGTCCCCCTACGCCTGCGCTTGCCGCGAGGCGCACGAGGAACTCGGCTTGCCCCTGACGCCGGCCGACCTGCATCTGGCCGGCCTCGTCAGCGAGCACGGCTACGCCGGGCAGGCGCACTGGCTGATGTTTCTGTTCGAAGTCCGTCCGCGCCTCGCCGCCCTGCCGGCCCCGCACCGCGAGGGGGCGTTCCAGTTCTTTCCCGCCTCGGCGCTTGCCGGGCTGCCGGTTCCCGAAACGGACCGGGAACAGATCTGGCCGCTGTTCTGGCGCTGGCGGGGCGGTTTTTTCGCCGCGCATTGCCACTGCCATCCCGACGGCCGCCGGGATTGGACCCTGGAGGAAACCCGCCCCGCCGCGGCGCGCGCTTCCCGCAGATGAGCGACGAGACCGTCATTGACCTGCACAGCGACCATTACTTCATGGGCGAGGCGTTGCGCCAGGCCACCCGCGCCTTCCAGGCGGGCGAAGTCCCCGTCGGCGCCGTGGTTGTCCACGGGGGCCGGATTCTCGCCCGCGCCTTCAACCAGGTGGAACTGCTGCATGACGCCACCGCCCACGCCGAGATGCTCGCCATCACCCAGGCCGAATCCGCGCTGGGCGACTGGCGCCTGACCGGCGCCACGCTCTACGCCACCAAGGAACCCTGCCCGATGTGCGCCGGCGCCATCGTTCACGCGCGCCTCGCCCGCGTCGTTTTCGGCGCACCCGACCCCAAGGCCGGCGCGGCCGGCAGCGCCTTGAACCTGCTTCAGTTCCCCTCACTCAACCATCGCTGCGCCATCACCGCCGGCGTCCGCGAAGCCGAATGCCGGGCCTTGCTGCAGAAGTTCTTCGCCGCCCAGCGCGCGCAGGCGAGACGCGCCGCCGCAACGACGCGGCGACGCCCCGAGTAGCGCTTCCCGGCAGCGGCGCGCGGTCCCGCGCCATGCGGGACCGCTTCACGGTCCGAACAGGCGAAACTGCCGGAATTCCCCGCCCGGCGGCCGGCCATTCGCGGCCCGAAGCGGGCTGAAGCCGGCTTCAAGCCGCGGAGGGCAGGCGCGGGCTGACCGGCTTGAGGGGCACGGCATCCTTCGGATCGTGAACCGGTCGGCATCGCGCCGGACCGCGCTCCGGCCGCGGCCGACAGCCCGGGGATGCGCTGGCGCCCCCGAGGCGAACGCGATTTTGCTTTTGCCGGGGACGGGTTGTTTCTAGAGTCGCTGCGAGTTCGAATGCGTGGCACGCGGATCCAGTGTTCATTGCCGCCCGAGGGCGTCCCGGCTTCGCGCGGCGAGGCGCGCCGCGAGGCGGGGGCCACCTTTGCGGGCGCGGCGGGGATGGGGTGTCCGGGTGTGTTCTGCGGTGGGGGGCGGGGTCTGGCAAGGCGGTGGGGCCGATGAACCGCGCCGTGTTTCTGGACCGGGACGGGACGATCATTGAGGAGAAGGGTTATCTTCGTCGTCCGGAGGATGTGGCGGTGTATCCTGGGGCGGCGGACGCGCTGGGGCGGCTGGGGCGGGCGGGGTTCAGGTTGATTTTGGTGACCAACCAGTCCGGGGTGGGGCGCGGCTACTATGGGATGGCGGACGTGGAGGCGGTTCACGGGCGACTGCGGGAGTTGCTGCGGCCGGCGGGAGTGTGGTTCGACGCGATCTACATCGCGCCGGAGGCGCCCGGCCAGCCCAGTGCGGGGCGGAAGCCGTCGCCTCATTTCCTGTGGGCGGCGCGGGACGAGTTTGGGTTGAGTCTGGCCGGCAGTTACATGGTGGGGGACAAGCGGAGCGACTTGGAGAGCGGCTGGAACGCGGGGGTGAGGCGTTGTGTGCTGGTGCGCACGGGGTATGGGGCCGAGTTGGAGCGCAGCGGCGGTGCGGGATTGGAGCGCGCGGTGGTGGTGGACGATGTGGCGGCCGCGGCGGCGTGGATTTTGAAGGACAGCGCAGGAGGCGGCGCCGCAGACCCGGAACGCGCATGAACATTCTCGGGGTGATTCCTGCGCGTTATGCCAGCAGCCGCTTTCCCGGCAAGCCGCTGCACCCCATTGCGGGCAAGCCGCTGATCCAGCACGTGGTTGAGCGCTGCCGCCGGGCGGGGGCCCTGGCGGACGTGGTGGTGGCGACGGACGACGAGCGGATCCGGGAGGTGGCGGCACGGTTTTGCCGGGTGGAGATGACGTCGCCGGGGCACGCCAGCGGGACGGACCGGGTGGCGGAGGTGGTGGGGCGGGTGGGCTGCGAGGCGGCGGTCAACATCCAGGGCGACGAACCGCTGATCCGGCCCGAGGTGATCGACGCCGTGGCCGGCGCGCTGCGGGACAGCCCCATGTCCACCGCCGCCACCCTGCTGACGCGCCCGGACGACTACGACAACCCGAACGTGGTGAAAGTCGTTGTCAGCGCCGCCGGGCGCGCCTTATACTTTTCCCGACGCACGATTCCCTATGTGCGGGACGCCGTCCATCGTTCGGGAGCAGAACAAGTGGCGGCGTTTCCGTTTTTGAAGCACGTGGGCATTTACGGGTATCGGCGGGAGACGCTCGCGCGGCTGGTGCAGTGTCCGGTGTCGCCGCTGGAGGAGGCGGAGCGGCTGGAACAGTTGCGGGCGCTGGAGCAGGGGGTGGCGATTGCGGTGGTGCGGGTGGAGTATGACGGGGTGGGGGTGGATGTGCCGGAGGACGTGGCGCGGGTGGAACGGTTGCTGGAAGGATCATGAAATTCATTTTTGTCACAGGCGGCGTGATCAGTTCGCTGGGCAAAGGGCTGACGGCGGCGGCGCTGGGCACGCTGCTGGAGAACCGGGGGCTGAAGGTGGCGTTGCAGAAGTTCGATCCGTATCTGAACGTGGATCCGGGGACGATGAACCCGTTTCAGCACGGCGAGGTGTATGTGCTGGACGACGGGGCGGAGACGGATCTCGATTTGGGGCACTACGAGCGGTTCACGAGCACGAAGCTTTCGCGGCTGAACAACCTGACGAGCGGGCAGGTGTATCAGACCGTGTTGAACAACGAGCGCGAGGGCCATTACCTGGGCAAGACCGTCCAGGTCATCCCCCATGTCACCGGCGAGATCCAGAAGCGCATCCAGTTTGTGGCGGAGCACACCCGGTGCGACGTGCTGATCACCGAGATTGGCGGCACCACGGGCGACATCGAGGGGCTTCCCTTTCTCGAGGCGATCCGGGAGTTCGGGTTGGACGTCGGGCCGGGCAACGTGCTGTTCCTGCATGTCACGCTCGTGCCGTTCATCAAGGCGGCCGGCGAACTCAAAACCAAGCCCACCCAGCAGTCCGTCGCGAAGCTGCGGGAGATTGGCATCGCGCCGCACATCCTGGTGTGCCGGTGCGAGCAGCCTTTGAACAAGGAACTGAGGCAGAAGATCTCCATGTTTTGCAACGTGCCCTACGAGGCGGTCATCGAGGAGATGGACGTCGAGCATTCCATTTACGAGGTGCCCCTGATGCTGCAGCGGGAGCGCCTGGACGACCTGGTCTGCGAGCGCCTGCGCCTGAACGTGCCGCGCGCCGACATGTCGCACTGGCAGGACATCCTGCGCAAGCTGGTCGCCCCGCAGCACCGCGTGCGCATCGGGGTGGTCGGCAAATACATCGAGCTGCAGGACGCCTACAAGTCCGTCTACGAAGCCGTCAGCCACGGGGGCATCGCGAACGACTGCGGGGTGACCATCGAGAAGATCGACGCGGAGGACATCGAGAAACAGGGGCCGAAAGCCGTGCTGGACGGGCTCGGCGGCATCCTGGTGCCGGGCGGCTTCGGGGAGCGGGGCATCGAGGGCAAGATTCTCGCCGCGCAGTATGCCCGGGAGCACCGGGTGCCGTATCTCGGGCTGTGCCTGGGGATGCAGATTGCAACCATCGAGTTTGCGCGCCATGTGCTGGGGCTGGCGGACGCCCATTCCACCGAGTTCAACCGGGCGACGCCCGATCCGGTGATCTGCCTGCTCGAGGAGCAGCAGCACATCCGCCGCCTGGGCGGCACGATGCGGCTGGGATCGCAGCCGTGCCAGCTGGTCATGGGCACCCTGGCCAATCACCTCTACGGCGCGTTTCTCATCCACGAACGCCACCGGCACCGCTACGAGTTCAACGGCGCCTACCGCGCCCGTTTCGAGCAGGCGGGGTTTGTCATCAGCGGCACTTCTCCCGACGGCGAACTGGTGGAGATCATCGAGCTGAAGGACCACCCGTTCTTCATCGCGTGCCAGTTCCACCCCGAGTTTCAAAGCAAGCCCGACAAGCCGCACCCGTTGTTCAAGGGGTTCATTGCCGCCTGCCACAACCGCATCCATCAGCGTCCCTAGCCGGGCCGCCGCCGGATTCCCGCCCCGCTGCCCCATGACCTATTCCCAAGCGATCCAATGCCTCTACGCGCTGCGCCTCTTTGGCGCCAAGTTCGGCTTGGAAAACACCCGCCGGCTGGCGGCGCTGGCGGGGAACGACCACGAGCGGCTGCGCTTCATCCATGTCGCCGGCACCAACGGCAAAGGGTCCGTCTGCGCCATGTTGGAGAGCGTCTACCGCGCCGCCGGGTTGCGGACCGGCCTGTTCACGTCGCCGCATCTGGTGAGCTTTGCCGAACGGATCCAGGTGAACCGGCGGCTGATCCCGCCGGAGGAGGTGGTCCGCCTGGTCGGCGAGGTGCGAGGGTTGATGGCGACGTTCGCGGAGGATCACTCGCCGACGTTCTTCGAGGCGGCGACGGTGATGGCGTTCCGGTATTTTGCCGAGCAGCAATGCGATCTGGTGCTGCTGGAGACGGGTCTCGGGGGGCGCTTGGACGCCACCAACATTGTCACCCCCCTGGCCAGCGTCATCACCAACATCGGCGCCGAACACCAACAATGGCTTGGCGACACCCTTGACCAAATCGCCGCCGAAAAAGCCGGCATCATCAAGCCCCGCGTTCCCGTGGTCACCGCCGCCTGCCACGGCGAGGGCTTGGAAATCATCGCCGGCGTCGCCCGCCGACACGAGGCGCCCCTGACGGTGGTTGAGGAACGGCACACGCGGCAGCCGCCGCTGGACGGCCTGACCCTTCCGCTGCCCGGCCATCACCAGTTGGTGAATGCGGCCACGGCGATCGCCACGGTCCGCACCCTGGCCGCCTCGCTGCCCGTCTCCCCGGACTGTCTGGCGGCCGGACTCGCGGCCGTCCAGTGGCCCGGGCGACTCCAGCATGTGCGGACCGCATCCGGCCAGGTGCTGATTCTGGATGCCGCGCATAATCCTCCGGGGGCGGAAGCCTTGCGGGCGGCCCTGCTCGAGGAATTCCCCGAGGCCGGGCTGAGTCTAGTGTTTGGGGTGTTTCAGGACAAGGACTGGCGCCGCATGTGCCGCAGCCTGGTGCCGCTGGCCCGCCGGATCCTGCTCGCCCCGGTGCACAGCGATCGCTCGCAAAACCCGGCCGAGCTGGCCCCCTATTGCCGCACGCTCAATGCCTCAGCGTCCATCGAGGTGTGCGACTCGCTCAGCCAGGCCCTCTCCCGCACCGCAGGCGATCCGCGTGTGGTCGTCACGGGGTCTGTCTACCTGGTGGGCGAGGCGCTCGAACAACTCCACTTGGCACCCTCGCCGCCGGACGACGAGAAGGGCTTGAACGACTGGACCGCCCGGCGCTGAAGCGCACCGCCCGGGCGGTGTTCGGTTCAGGCCGCATTTCTGACCGCCTGGTGAAAAACGCAGGTTAGCCCAGCGCTTTTCGCACGGCGGCCTTCATGGTATCCAGGCCGTGTTTCGCCACCTCGAGCGCATTCTGCTCCCAGTATTTCCGGTTGAACAGCTCCAGGGACAACACCTTGCGCCCGCCGCCGGCATGCAGGTCGCGCAGGATCCGGTCGAGGGGCGCCACGCCGTCCCCGGGAAACACGCGGTGGCTGTCGTTGAGCTGCTCGCGCGCGGGTGTCGCGGGGTAATCGTTCATGTGGAACACCGGCAGGGCGGGGCCGCTGAAGAGCCGCAGGCCGCCGAAATCGGAGCCGCCCTTGTAGATATGGAAAAGGTCGGCGACCACGCAGGCCTTGGGGTGGCCGGTTTCGATGGCCACGAACGCGACCTCGCCCAGGCGGTGCAGGTTTTTGGAGAAGCCCCAGAGTTCGAGCTCGGGGGTGACGCCCATGCGGTCGCCCAGCTCGAGGAGCGCCCGGTAGCGTTCGGCGGCCTTCATAAGGTCCAAGCCGGGCTGGTTGGTGGCGCCTGCAGGCGGCGCGGCGAGGCGGAGGCCGCCGATCTGGGCCACCAGGTCCATCTCCACCTTGGCGCGCTCCAGCCCCTTGGCGCGTTGGGCGTCGTCATCCACAATCCACGGCGAGAACGCGATCGCGCTCTCCACGGTCAACCCCTGGTCGACGGCGCGCCGCCTCAGGTCCTTGAGGGAGCCGCCTTGTTTCGCATACCGGTCGATGGCTTCCACCCAGGGTTCGATCGCCTGGTAACCCGCCTTGGCGGCGACGTCGATC
The DNA here is from genome assembly GCA_016935555.1 of Verrucomicrobiota bacterium. Classification (GTDB taxonomy): domain Bacteria; phylum Verrucomicrobiota; class Verrucomicrobiia; order Limisphaerales; family JAFGQR01; genus JAFGQR01. The sequence continues at coordinate 15,420 of JAFGQR010000002.1, read as the reverse complement.
TCAGCGGCCAGATCAAGTTTCTGGCCGCGGATCGTGCTCGTGTTCAGACAATACACAAAAGTCGCAGACGCACCGGCGGCGGCCGGCGACGAGGTTGCGGCGGCGACCGGGCCGGGCTGGCCGAGGCAGGCGGTTGCGGCCAGCAGGCCGGCGCGTCCGAGAGCTTCACGTCGGGAGATGCAATGCGTTGGGGGGTGCATGGGATGGAGCAGGGCTGTGGGTTGGATCAACGTTGTTCGGCCGGCCCGGGAGGCCGGGGGCGGGCCGCGGCGTGCGCGCCGCTGCCGGCCCGGTGCGCGCCGCGGGGCTTGGGGTTCACAGGGGCCTCACCCAGATGTTGCGGAACCGGACGGGACAGTCGTGGCCGCTGAGCTGGAGGGGGCCTTGGGAGGTTGTCCGACGGTAGGCTGGCAGCACACGGTGGCCGGTTTCCCCGCGAATGGTCTCATTGAGGTGAACCAGCACGCCGTTATGGAGCAAGGTGAGACGCGCCGGGGCCGCCAGGGTGCCGCCTTCGAAGCGCGGCGCGACGAAGAGGATATCGAACGCCTGCCACTCGCCGGGGCGGCGACAGGCGTTGACCAGGGGTGGTGTTTGCCCGTAGATGGCGGCGGCCTGGCCGTCGGGGTAAATCTTCTCGTTGAAGGAGTCGAAGATCTGGATTTCGTAAAGGCCCATGAGCATGACGCCGTTGTTGCCCCGGTTGTACCAGGGCCCCTCGAAGCCGGATGGCGCCTGCCACTCGAGGTGGATCTGGCAGTCGCCAAACTCCTGCCGGCTGGTGAGGACACCGCTGCCCGCCTCAATGCAGCCGTCCGCCATGTTCCACGTCGAAGGGACCCAGCGCGACATGTCCTTGCCGTCGAAAAGCACAACCGCGTCCGACGGCGCCGCTGCGGACAGGGCCGGAGGCGGGCCGGGGTCCACACGTCGCGGGGCGGGCCGGTCGGCGTCGTGGACGTGAAAGCCGCACCATGGGAGGATGGGGGTGTCGTTATAGCCGTAAACGCCGGAGCCGTCCTTGGCGCGCACCAGATCGGCGGCCTGGGAGGCGAGGGCGAACGCGGCGAGGGCGAGCAGCGCCAGGAGGGGGCGCGGCCGGGGGGAGGGTGGAGCGATCATGGGCAGAGGGAGGATGGGGAAGTGAGGGATGGGTTTGAAGGAGTGGAGGTTCATCAAAAGCGTGCAGGCGCCGGCCATGCGTCAGCGCCCCTTGCCGGCAAGCCGTTCGACCAGGAAATCGCGGAACCCGTCGAGGTGGGTCCACTCCGCGGCGACCGTGATGGTTTTGCCGGTTTGGTGCAGCCGGGTGAACCCCTGGTCGTCGACGCGCAGGCTGAGACGTTCCATGCGGCAGAGGTCCCGGCGAAAGGCCAGGTAGACGGCGACGGTGTCAAAGAGCGTGCTGGAACGGGTTTCCGCCGCCTTGGCTTTCGGGTCGCGGGCGGTGCTCCAAATGCGGTAGTTCTCGATGATCGCCCTGGCCACCGGGTCGTCCGACTCGCGCACGCGGCGGTAGCGATCGCCGTCCAAGTGGACGAGGCCGCAAGTGTCGAGCGGCGTGAGGGTCATGTCCCAGGCCGCGGCAAACACCTTCTGGCAGGCGCGCGGATCGGCCCTGACATTCCACTCGGCGGAGATGTCCTTGCTGCCCCCGTAGCCCCGCCGGACGCTGCCGTGCATGCCCACGAACCGCGCCCGCTGCGCAATCCGCGGCTCGCGCTCCAGCGCCGCCGCGACGCTCGGCAGCGGCCCCACGGCAATCAGCGTCACCGGCTCCGGCGATCCCATGATTGCGTCGATGAGCGCCTGCACCCCGTCCGCGTGAACTTTCCCCGGGTAGCGCGCCAGATCGTAGTCCTTGACCCACGCGGCTTGCGGCCCGGTGCCGTTTGGATCCCGGGACACGCCCAGCCCCACGGGCACGTCCGCCCGTCCGGCGGCTTCGAGGAACTTGGCGAACAGCTTCGCACGGTAGGCCGGCTTGCCGTAGTCCGTCACCACCAGCTTCAGGTCCAGCTCGGGCGACTTGAGAAGCAACCCCAATGCCCACGTGTCATCGATGTCATCCCCGATGTCCGAATCATAGATCACCGGAATGCGTTTCGCCGCGCCGGCCGGTTCCGCCGCGGCCAGGGAAAGGGTCAGCACGCCCAGCGCGCACGCGGCGCCGAGCGCAAGCCGGGTGGCGGCGGCGACGCGCCGGTTCCGCGTTGGGGGGAGAATCGGATTTGTCATGGCCATGCGGGGGTTTATACGGCCCCGGGACGCGCCGCGAAAGGCAATTCTTCGGGGGTGGGGCGTGCGCGTGCGCCCGCAGGCATGGCCATGGACAGGGTCGCCGCAGGCTGCGGGCGGGGGCGGGTCAAGGTTTCTCGCTGCCCGGGGCGCGCAGGGCGGCCTTGGCGGTGAGCCAATCGAGGTCGACGGTGTTGGTACCGGCGTGGAATCGCCACGTGTGGACATCGCCCTCCCAGGTGACCTTCTTCGGGGATTGGCCGTTCGGAGCCCAGGAGAGAGCCGTGGCGGCGCGCCATTGCGCCGCCTGCTTGCGGAGACGAATGGTAAACAGCGGCGGTCCGTCGCCGTCAAGCCGGTCACGCGCCGGAAGCGCCTCGGCCGCGGCGTCGGAACCGGACGCGGCGAGGGGTTCGAGCCGGAGGAGGGCGTGCTGGCCGCTGAGGACAAACGCCTCCCCGTCGCGGGCGCAGCGGTTGGTTTCGGGATGGAACCGGAGTTCGAGGTTGCGGACGCCGTCGAGGGCGATGTCGTCGACGACGATGAGCACGTCGGGTTTGAGGAACAGGAGGTGCCGCGCGAAGCGTTGGAGGCCGAGGCGGGCGGGGTAAGCGGGCGTGGCGTCGCCGATCACGTGATCCAAGGCCCGGCTCGAGAAGGCGCGGGGGATGGAAGGGCGGGACTTGGCGGCGAGGGCGTCGGCGGGCTGGTACCATCGCTGGCCTTCGCCCATCTGGCCCGTGTCGTCGACAAGCAGCGTGTTGTGCTGGCCCGTCCACTTCGCCGCATACCCGTCGTCCCGGATCAGCCATTCGCCGGCGCCAAAAAGCACAAAATGGTTGGCATCGGGATGGACATGGCCGGCGCCGGGATCGTGGTCGAACATCTGGACCGCCTTGTGGCCAAGGCAGGGGCCGCATTTGAACACGAGCAACGACTCATCGCCGGACCAGCCCGAGCGGGCGCTGACGATTTCGAGGTCGGCGAAGCGGTGCAGAGTGGGGAGGGTGTGCGGGGAGAGCGCCCGCATGGAGGGATCGTGCCACAACACATTCAACCACGGCGCCGTGGGCGCCGCCACGCCGGCACGATCGATTTCCTGTGCCAGCCACTGCGCATGGGGATCGCGATACTCGCGGGCCAGCGCCCACAACAGGTGATCGGGTCCGTACCAATGGCCGCGCCCGCAATCGGCCAGGTCGACGATGCAGTTGTCGCGGGCCCACGTCGCGCGCGGCAGGCTCAGGTACAGCGGAAAACGAGCGGTTTCGCGCCACCAATCGTGGTCGAAGAAATCGGTTTCGAGCCGCTGCCGGGCCAGGTGCAGGACTTTCAGAAGGTATTCGACCCCGTATTCCCAATACCCAAGACCTTCGTGGCTGGCACCGTCGGAACCCAGCGCCGCCATGGTCTGACGGCATTGGTCCAGGCCGAACCCGATCCATGCGGCGGCCTCGGGAATTTCGTCGAACAGCGCGAGGCCCGCGGTGGTGAGGCCGCAGACGTTGACCCAAAGGTGGTTTTGCAGATGCGATCGATGCCACCAAACCTTGCCGGCGGCGCCTGCGGCAAACATCGCGCCCGCGCGGCGGGTTAGCGTCTCCCGGATGCGCCGCCGGACGGTGTCATCCAGCTGATGGTAACACCAGTCGTAGAGCAGCCCCAGGCCGAAGAGCTGGTGGCCCGCGGCCAAATCCATGCCGTCCAGTCGCCCGAGGCCCCAGGTGGGATAATCGCACGCGGCCAGTGCCCACGCTTGAACGGCCTGCAGGCGGTTGGAATCCGCGCTCAGCCGGCAAACCAGACCCAGCGTTGGCAGCGCATTCCCAACCTCCCGCTGCCAGAGCTGTTCGTCCCCGCTGCCGTCGTCGTCGGCGCGATACGCCGGCGGCCCCTGGGCCGCCAGCCGGTCGGCGGTCCGGCACAACTCCTGCCAGAGATTGGAATGGCTCGACCCGACCGCCAGACGCAGTTCCTCCAGCTGCGGGGCATCAAGGAACAGGCGCGGATGCATCCCCCGACATTGCACAAGCGCGTCCGGAAGGCGATACGCCTGAAAACGCCCGGCCCCCCCGGGAGCCGCCTCCGGCGGCCGCCCGGCGCGGGCTGGGCCGGGCGGGACCGCGCCGGCCACGGCGGGTATCGCACTCGACACGGCCGCGTCGGCGGGCCGCGCGAGCCACGCGACGGCCAGGAGAGCAACCCCGAGGATTGCTTGGAGGCGGCCATTCATCATAAGGTCGATACCGACGATATCGAGACGCCCGCCGCCGTCCAGCCATTCAAGAAACGAAATCCTCGGCGTGCGCTCCGCCGGCCGGCATGGCACGCCGGCACCTGCCTCGACGCGCGCTGCGTGCGGACGGGACATACGAGCGGCGGGAGGGGCAGCTGCGATTCGGATTGTGTTTCGCGCGCGGACCCGGCTATGCTGGGCACGGGTCGGAAGCTATTTCAATGAACGACTGGAACATTCAATCGCGCGCGCACAGCTGCCAGGCTTGCGGCAGGCGTTTCGAGGGCCGGCAAGTCTATCACACCCTGTTGTTCGACGAAAAACAGGAATTCAAGCGTCTGGATGTCTGCGAGGCCTGCTGGCAAGCCCAATACAGCGAAGGCGGCCGCCATCGCAAGGGATTCGTCTCCTATTGGCAGGGGATTTACGAGGCGCCCCCGCCGCCGGCGCCGGATCCGGTCCGGAAGGAGACGGTCGAGTCGCTGCTTCGGAGAATCATGGAACGGAACGATCCGAAGGATGCGTCGGCGAGCTACATTCTGGCCGTGATGCTGGAACGAAAACGCCTTCTCAAGGTGAAAGAGCAGCTGCAGCGCGACGGGCGGCGCGTGTTTGTTTACGAAGATCCACGCAGCGGCGACCTCTTCACCATCCCCGATCCGGACCTTCAGCTGGACCAACTCGAACAGGTCCAGCGCGACGTCGCCCTCCTGCTCGAGCACGGACTGAACCCGCCGCCCCCCCCGCCGGACCCAATCCCGGAGCCGGCAGCCGGCCCGGCCTCCGCCGTGCCGGCGACGGCCGAGGCGGCGGAGCCGGCGGTTCCGCAAAACCCCGTCTGAGGCCGCCCCGGTGAGCGCCTTCGAACCACTGCAGAGCCGTCTGGACTACGCGTTTCGCGACGCGAGCCTGCTGGAACTGGCCCTGACCCACCCGTCCGTGGCCCATGATCCTCCCGGCACCCGGCCGCACAACCAGCGCCTCGAATTTCTGGGCGACGCCGTGCTCAGCCTGATCCTGACCCGCGAGCTGTTCGACAAGTTCCCCGGCTTCGGCGAGGGGCCGCTCACCAAGGCCCGCGCCCAACTGGTCAACCGCCGCGCCCTGGCCGCGCAAGCCCGGCAACTCGGCCTCGGCGAGCACCTCGTTCTGAGCCGCGGCGAGGAAGTTCACGGGGGCCGGTCCCGGGCCTCGGCGCTGGCCGACGCGTTCGAGGCGCTGATCGGGGCGCTGTTCCTGGACGGCGGCTACGAGGCGGCGCGCCTGTTCATCCTGCGCCGGTTCGGCGATGTCTTTGGCGAACTCACCGAGTTGCCCAGCCTCGACAATCCCAAGGGCGAACTCCAGGAACTGCTCCAGGCCGAATCGGTCGAATCGCCCCAATACACGCTGACCTCGGTCACCGGTCCCGACCACGACCGCGAGTTCGAATGCGCCGTGTCGCACCACGGCGTCGAGTTGGGCCGCGGACGGGGCAAGAGCAAGAAGGAGGCGGAAAGCCGGGCCGCCTTCGGGGCGCTCCGCAGCCTGCTGCCCAAGGAAAAACCGCCTCCGCCCGCGTGATCGGCCGGCGCCACGCGCTTACGGGGCGGCGGGCCACAGGGCTTTCAGCGACACCACGGTCCGTTCGACCAGAACGCGGCCGCCTTCGGGGCCGATCACATTGCTCATGATCTCGGCACTGTAATGGCCCCCGGCAACGCCCAGTTCCGTGGGCAGGTAGCCGAGCGAATCGCACGCCAGCTGCACAACCAGGGTCTGCTCGGCCGGACTCCGCGCCTTCATCCGCAATCCGTAGTCCAGGAAAAGCTCGAACGGGTTCGTCGCCAGCGCCACGTCCCCCAGCCGCAACGTGTGCACTTCGGCGTCGCAAAACGGCCGCTGTTCCTGCACCGCGTGCCGGTCCATGATGTTCTTCTGAATCCGCCACCGGATGTAGTCGGGACCGCCGAGCGACTCCACCCCTTTGGCCTCCAGTTCCTGGCGCCACTTCCGCGCGGCTTCATGCTCCGCCGGGGTCACCTTCCGAACCGGCAGCGGGATCACCTGCGTCCCGTGCGCGAAGGGAACCTCGAACCGAATGTCCTCCCGCGCCAAATCCAGCCCGGCGCGAACCGCCGCCCCGATGCGCCAGCCGATCTCCTGGCGCGGCGTCCCGTGGCCCTGCCGCCGGCGCAAGGTGGCCTCCGCCTGCTTTCGAAACAGTAGATGCGGCGATTGGTCCCCCGCCGCGCCGCACAAGGGCAGGATGAACAACCCCTCGCCCAGATGACGCCGCAGCTCCAGGCGCGCGTCATGCCAGAAATCCGCCGACACATAATCCTCATTCTCCACTTCCTGCGCCGGGCATGCCAGGTTCGCCGCCACCCCGGTCACCTTCCCGGAGCCGTCCCACGTGAACACCAGTTCCACCCCGGGGTCGGTCGTCCCCTCGAACCCGTCGAACTCGGGCTGGTCGGTCGGGCCGTACATCAGGGAGCGCCCGGTCGAGTAGCGGGCCCGGCGGTTGTGGCCGACCACCGCGTAGCTCAGCGCCCAGCTGACACCACCCGGCCGGCGGCCTTTCCAGGCCTCCACCACCGCTTGCGCCACGCGTTCCGCAAACCAGCCGGCATAGTCCCGCGGCGCCATCACCCCCTGGCCCGGCACCCGATACACAAACGTCGCCATCAAATCGTAAGGATCCGGGTCCGGATCCCGCGCGTCCGCGAACGCCGGCGCCGTGTGCGTGTGGGTCGCGCACAAGATGATCTTCCCGGGGTCCAGGTCGGAAACGCGGGATCGGACATGGGCGCGGACCCGTTCGAGATCCGCCCGCCGGATGCACACCACGTCCGCCGACACCACCACCGCCTGCTCGGGCCGCCCGCCGGCGTCGCGGGTTTCGATGGCGAGGGCCGTGGCCGTGAGCGGATCGTTCACCCGCTTCGAAAGACGGCGTTCGAACTGGCCGCACAACGCCACCGATGCCGGCGGGGTGATCTCCACCGACGCCCACCCCACCGACAGCCTGCCGGCCCGTGGCGGCGTGGAGGCGGGTTCGGCCGCGACCGCCAGACCGGCCGCGAGGCCCAGGATCGCGAGCGCCGTCCGGCCGCCGCGCGCCGAAACGCGCGGGCAGGGCATGAAGGAGGCGATCGATGAGAATAGTTTGGTGTTCATCGCCGCCGAAGCTAGGCCTCCCATGGCCCCCGTCAAGAGGTTCGATGGCCATCGTGCCGGTTCATGGGAAGTTGCCTCGCAAGACCTTGCGCGCCTCGGAGCCTTGAACCGGCCCGGGAACGAACATCGACCGAACGTCGAACACCCTGTTGTCGCAGACTCTTGTCGACGCTGCCGACAAGAGTTCACGACAAGAGATCACGACAAGAGGCTGCGATCCGCGTGCCCGCCAGGTTGGAAGTTGAGCGTTGTTCGCCTTGCCGCGGTTCATGGGAAGTGCCGACGCTCTCCAAGCGCGCATGGTCGTCCTGAACCGCCGTCGATATGGCGCAATTGAAAATTGAAAATTAGGAATTGAAAAGCTTCAATTGGCCTCTTCGGCAGCCCAATGCGGTTCATGGGAATCGGGACGCCGCGCTCAGGCCCTGCGCTCGCGAATTGCGGCCAGGATCTCCGACACCACCTCCGCCCGCGGCCGGACGCCCTGGTGGCCATGGCCGTGAATGCGCACCGCGACGGCGCCGGCTTCCTGCTCGCGCTGCCCGACCACGAGGATGTGGTGCACCCGCGCCTCCTCGGCCCGGAGAATGCGGCCCTGGAGTTTGTCGTTGCTGTATTCCAGTTCGGCGCGCACCTGGTGCGCCCGCAATTCCTCCACGATCCCCCTCGCATACTCCAGCTGCGCCTCGGTCACCGGCAAGACCCGCACCTGGTCGGGCGCCAGCCAGAGCGGGAAATTCCCCGCGTAGTGCTCGATCAGGAACCCGATGAACCGCTCGTGCGTGCCCAGCGGCGCCCGGTGAATGCACAGCGGCGTCTTGTCCGTGTTGTCCCGGTCGTGATACACGAGCCCGAACCGGGCCGGCACCGCAAAATCGACCTGGTTGGTCGCAATGGTGAACTCGCGGCCGATGGCGCTCCACACCTGCACGTCGATCTTCGGCCCGTAAAACGCCGCCTCGTTGGCCACTTCGACGTAGTTGATGCCGCTGTCCTGCAACACCCGCCGCACCATGGCCTCCGTCTTCAGCCACAACTCCGGCTCGCCCACATACTTCCTGCCCAGCCCCTCCTTCCCGTGCGTGCTGAACCGCATCTGGTATTTCTCCAGGCCGAACACCTTGAAGTACTTGAGATACATGTCGTTCACCGCCCGGAATTCGTCCGCAAACTGGTCTTCCGTGCAATAGATGTGCGCGTCGTTCATGTTCAGCGAGCGCACCCGCATCAGGCCGAACAACTCGCCGCTCTGCTCGTAACGATAGCAGCAGCCGTATTCCGCCAGCCGCAACGGCAGGTCCCGATAGCTGCGCGGCTCCGCCGCGAAAATCCGGTGGTGATGCGGACAGTTCATCGCCTTCAAATAGTAGCGGTCGCCCTGAACCGCGCCGCGGGACGCCCCGTCCGCCCCCCCCGGCTCACCCTCCTCGGCGACCTGCATGGGCGGGAACATGGACTCCGCATAATACGGCAGGTGCCCGGAAGTCACATACATCTTTTCCTTCGCAAGATGCGGGGTGCGCACACGCACGTAGCCGGCCGCGAACTCGGTTTCCTTGGCCAGCTTTTCCAGTTCCTCGACCAGCACCGTCCCCTTGGGCAGCCACAGGGGCATGCCCGGCCCGGTGTAGTCGGGATCGAGAATGAACAGCCTCATCTCGGCCCCGATCTTGCGATGGTCGCGCTTGCGGGCTTCCTCCTGCATCCGGAGCCACTCCTCGAGCTGGGTCCTGGTCTTGAACGCCGTGCCGTAAATCCGCTGCAGCTGGGGATTGGCCTCGTCCCCCTTGTAATACGCGCTCGCCACCGCCGTCAGCTTGAACGCCCCAAGGTTGCCCGTGCGGCCCACGTGCGGCCCCGCACACAAGTCCAGAAAATCCCCGTTCCGATAATACGAGATCGGCTCGCCCTCGGGGATCTCCGCCAGATTGCCCAGCTTGTAGCGGCTCGGATTGCCGGGACGCTCGCCCAGCCCCCCCAGCCGCCCGCTCTGCGCATCCCGCACCGCCTGCTCCCGGCTGACCACCCTCTTCTCGAACACGTGGTTCGCCTTGATCTCCCGTTTCATCTCCGCCTCGATCGCCGGGAAATCGTCCGGCGTGATCCGGTGCCCCAGGTCGACGTCGTAGTAAAACCCGTTCTCGACCGGCGGCCCGGCCGCAAACTGGGCTTCGGGCCAGAGGCGCAGAATGGCGGTCGCCATCACATGCGCGCAGGAATGGCGAAGCCGCTCCAGTTCGGACATGGCGTTGCGCTGGTCAAGGGTTTTCCGCTCCGGCAGGGTTGCCGGCGGCGGCGGCTGTGGATGGTCGGCAGACATAAAAGTGTCGTCTCGCAGGGGAGCATACCACGCACCCGCCTGCAAACACCAGCCCTACCTTCCATGACCGGCGCCCCCGGAGTCCCCCCACCGAAGCCAAACGCGGCGTGCGGCCGGCCCAGTCTCCGCAACCCCAGTCGGGGGCGTTCTGCATGGTTGCCGACCAGAGCGGCCTGCGTTATGGTCAGCCCATGAGATTCTGGGCGGCCATAGTCATGACCTCGGTAACGCTGGGATGGGGAGGCGAAGAGCCGGCGGCAATGTCGGCCACGCCCGGGAAGGTGTTCGTCCTGCCCATTCGTGAGGAGATCATGCCGCCGCTGCTCTACCTGGTCCGGCGCGGCGTCAAAGCCGCCATGGAAGCCGAAGCCGAATGGCTCGTGCTCGACATGAACACCCCGGGCGGACGCCTGGACACCTGCCGCGACATCATCGCCATCCTCGGGCGCTTTCCAGGCAGGACCGTGACCTATGTGAACCGGGATGCGTTTTCGGCCGGCGCGTTCATCGCCGTGGCCACCCAGCGGATTTACATGGCGCCGGAAAGCGTCATCGGCGCCGCCGCGCCGGTCCTGCTCAGCCCGGGCGGCGAGGGCGTCATGCAGATCCCGGACACCTACGAGAAAAAAATGGTGTCGGCCGTGCGGGCGATGGTGCGCGCGACTGCGGAGAAGAACGGTTACAATGTCGAGGTGGTCGAGGCCATGATCGACAAGGACAAAGGCCTCAAGGTGGGCGATGTCGTCATCGCCAAGCCCGGCGAAATTCTCACCCTGACCAATACCGAAGCCGAGCGGGAATACGGCCATCCCCCGAAGCGGCTGTTGTCGTCAGGCACGGCGGCGAGCCTGGAGGCGCTGCTGGAAACCCTGGGCCAGGCGAACGCGGAGCGGCACACGATCGCCCCCACGGGAATGGAACAAGTCGGGTTCTGGCTCAACAAGATCGCCCCGCTGCTGCTCATCATCGGCATCGTCGGCTTCTACATCGAATTCAAGACGCCGGGATTCGGCGCCGCCGGCATCATCGGCCTGGTCGCCCTGGCGCTGTATTTCCTGGGGAGCCACGCCGCCGGCTTGTCCGGCATGGAATGGGTCCTCGTCTTCATCATCGGGGTGGTGCTCGTGGCGCTGGAGATCTTCGTGTTCCCGGGCACCATGGCGCTGGGCATCGGCGGCGCCAGCCTCATGCTCATCGCCGTCATCATGGCCGCCGTGGACATGTACCCCGGCATGCCCAACATCCCGTCCCTCCCCCAGCTGCGCCTCCCGATGCGCAACCTGTCCCTCGCCGTCGTGGGCTCCGCCCTCGCCATCGCCGTGCTCAGCCGCGTCCTGCCCCGCACCCCGATTTACCGGACCCTGGTGTCGGAAGGCGCCAGCGGCATGCAGACGGAATTTCAGCAGCAAGCCGAGCGGTCGAGTCTTCTCGGGCAGGTCGGCGTCACCATCTCGAACCTGCGGCCGGGCGGCAAGGCGCAGTTTGGCGAGCAGATCGTGGACGTGATCTCCCAGGGCGATCTGCTGGCCAAAGGCACCCGCGTCCGCATCATCGACTTCAGCGCCCGCGAGGCCGTGGTCGAACCCGTGACGGACGCGTGAGGCGACGGCGCATCCAATGCATCGCAACACTGGGCGCGCTGGCCGCCGCCGTGCTGGCCGCCTCGCCGCCCCCCAACCCGCCCACGCCGCAAACGCCCGAGTCGGCCCCGGCCCGCGCGTTCACCGTCGCCACCTATAACATCCTTCATCGGAACCGCGACTTGCCGGGGCTGGCGGCGGCGTTGCGCGACACGGAGGCGGATCTCATCGCCCTGCAGGAAACCAATCCGGCTTCGGAAGCGTTCTTGCGCCGCGAACTGGCAGCGGCTTATCCCCACATGCTCTTCCGCGGGGGCGCCGGCGGGTCGGACGGGCTGGGCTTTGTTTCGAAGGTGGCGCTGCGGCCGCTGACGTTTGTGGAGCCGCTTCCGGGATGGCGGGGCGCCTGGATCGTCGACGCGCTGTGGCGCGACACGCCCGTCCGCGTCGCGAACGTCCACCTCGCCACGCCTCAGGTGGGACGCCCGGAATCGCTGTCGGCCCTGATGGCCGCCTTCGAAAAGGCCGAGGCGCTCCATGCCCGTGAAATCGCCCGAATCCACTCCCGCCTCTCCAACGCGACGCCGGCCCTCGTGCTGGGCGACTTCAACAGCTTCTCGTTCTTCCAAGCGCCGACGTTCCTGGCCCGGCGCGGCTGGGTGGACAGCTTCGCGTCGGTGACGCCGAACGCGGACCAGCACGGCACGTGGGAATATCGCCGGGGCGGCGGCCGCTGGAGGTTCCGGATCGACTACATCTTCCACACGCCGGATCTGCGCACGGTGCACAGCCGGATCCCGCACAGCCCGGCTTCGGACCATCAGCCGGTCGTCAGCCGACTCGCAGTCCCCTCGGGTCCTGTCTCGATCTCCCACCCTTGAAGGATCACGGGAGCGTCACCGTCACCTCCGCGCTGAACGCGAGGTTCGTGTCGCCCCGCTCGGAAAGCGTGCGTGCCAGGGTGGCCACGGTGCGCGCCAGGCGTCCGTCGAAGAGGGGGGTCTCGGGGGCGCGCACGACCACCGGCCGGTCGAGATCGACCATCGCGTCGCTGAAAAGAACAGTGACGGTGCGCACATGTTTCCCCTCGAGCGTCACGGTCTGCCCGGAGCGGCGGGCGACGATCTGCTGGCCGGCTTTGGGCTGGTTGGTCGGCACCGCCAGCCAGTAGAACCGCGCGTGAGTCACGTCGTCCTGAAACCACACGATCCTGTCCGGGAGGGGCACGCGTGTGAACTGTTCCATCCAGGCAATGGCCTTGCGGTCCTGGAGATCCATCCAGTGGCCCCTGCCCGCATGCAGCTCGGCCACGTGCACGTAGCCGCCCGGGTCGCTGCGGCGAAGGTCATCCAGTTTCCTGGCCCACTGCGCCGCGACCCGGTTGCGGTTGTAGCCCCCGTCGTTGGCGCCCACGTGGATCGCAAACGGCACGTTGCGCAGCCCGAGCGGCGAGGCTTCGTTGGGGTGCCCCGCCATCATCGCCGCCGCAGCCCAGCGGTCCGCGGTGCGGGGCGTTCCTCAGCCGGAAGCGGGCCGACATGTCGAATGTCGGGGTGTGACCCCGGAGGCGTTCCCGCCTTGCCAGGCGGGAGGGGTTTGGGGACACTGGCGGGCATGACGGAAGGCGACGTGATGCGGGTGTTTCGGGAGACGGGCGCGCTGCTCGAGGGCCACTTCGTCCTGCGCAGCGGCCTTCACAGCCGCCAGTACTTTCAATGCGCCCTGGCTCTCCAACAAATGCCCATCGTCGAGCGGCTCGGCGCGGGATTGGCCGCCAAAGTCCGGCATCTCGCGCCGGCGACGGTGATCGCGCCGGCGCTGGGGGGATTGGTCATCGGCCAGGAGGTCGCCCGGCAGCTGGGCGCCCGGTTCATCTTCGTGGAAAAGGAGGAGGGCAAGCTCGCCTTGCGGCGCGGATTCCGCATCGCGCCGCTGGAGCGGGTGCTGGTGGTCGAGGACGTGGTGACCCAGGGGGGCCGGGTGCGGGAGACGATGGCGATCGTGCGGGCGCACGGCGGGCAGGTGGCGGGCGTGGCCATGGTGGTGGATCGTTCGGGGGGCCAGGTGGATCTCGGGGTGCCCCGGTTCAGCCTGCTGACCCTGCGCGTCGAGACATTCCTTCCGGACCAGCTGCCGGCGGATTTGCAGAAGCTCCCGGTCAGCAAGCCCGGCAGCACCTGAGCAGCGCGCGCGCGGCGTTGCCATTCCCGATCCTCAGCCCTCGTGGCGGGTTGGGCATGGAAACGTCCCGGCCGGCCTTGTCCGCCGCATTTCCTCCGGCAGCGCTTCCAGCGCCGACCCCGCCGTGGGGCATGCCGCGCCCCCGGACACAACCCTCGGCGGCAGGTTACGCCTGCAATGCAGCGAGGACGTCTTTCAGCGCAGCCACCACCTGATCCTGGGAGGTCTCGTCGAGAAACGGGTGCATGGGCAGGCTCAAGACCTCTTCGGAGGCGCGGATGGCTTCCGGGAAGTCCTCCCGGCGATAGCCGTTCCTGGCGAACACGGGCTGTTCGTGCAGGCATTTGGGGTAATAGACCGCGGTGGGGATGCCGCGCTGTTTGAGTCCGGCCATCACGGCGTCGCGTTGCGGCACGCGGATTGTGTATTGGGCATAGACGTGGGTGTTATGAGGAGCCACGGCCGGCGTCCGGCAAACGTCCTTCAACGCCGCGGAATACCGCGCCCCGATTTCCTGGCGTTGGTCGAGTTCGGCGGGGAAATGAGGCAGTTTGGCCAGGATCACCGCCGCCTGGAGCGTGTCGAAACGCCCATTGGTGCCCAGCAGCGGATGATGATGGCGTTCGACGCCCCCATGGGTCCGGATGGCGCGGATGGTCCGGGCCAGGTCGTCGTCGGCCGTGAACACGGCGCCGCCGTCGCCGTAGCATCCCAGGGGTTTGGCGGGGAAGAAACTCGTGGACGCCAGCCGCGTGACCGCGCCGCTGCGCCGGCCCCGGCGCGTGGCGCCGAAACTTTGGGCGGCGTCTTCAATGACCGTCACGCGGTGGCGCGCGGCGATTTCGTTGATGCGATCGTAGTCGGGCATTTGGCCGAAGAGGCTGACGGGGATGATGGCCCGGGTGCGCGGGGTGATGGCGGCTTCGAGGCGGTCGAGGTCGAGGTTGAAATAATCCGGCTCGATATCGACAAAGACCGGGCGGGCGCCCACGAGGCCGATGACCTCGGCGGTGCTGATCCACGTGAACGGCACGGTGATCACGTCGTCGCCGGGGCCGATCTCCAGCGCGCGCAGCGCAATCTCCAGAGCCGCGGTGCCGCTCGACACCGTGACGCAATGCGGCACGCCGACGAAGTCGGCCAGTTGTCGCTCGCACTCGCGCACTTCGGGGCCCATGATGAATTGGGCGTGTTGCAACACCGCCTGGAGACGCGCGTCGATCGCCGCCTGGTAGTGCCGGTATTGTGTTTTCAGGTCAATGAATTCCATAAGCTGAATCCCGGTCCGGCAAGACGATCACGCATCGGGCAGGCGCCCCGCCGGCGGCGGTGACACTAACCGGGGCGCCGCGCGGCTGGCAACAACGCAGTTGGGCGATGCGAGAGGCAAGCGGGGATATCGCGAACGCGGCGGCGGCCCGAGGCCGCCGGCCGATGCGGCGTGCGCATCTCAGATTTTTCCCTCTGGCTTTTCGTAATCCTAATCCTAATCGTAATCGGCTGAACCGGCTATTCGATCACGAGAAATTGGAAGTTTACCAGGCAGCCTTGTCTTTCATCGAGTGGTTGTAGCCCATGTTGCAGAAGCTCCCGAAGTCTGTTGCTGTCACCGACCCACTGGACCGAGCCAGCACTTCGATCCCGCTCAACCTTGCCGGGGGTAACGGCAAGTTCACCGGGCCTGATCGCTGCCGGTTCTTCGA
>JAFGQR010000157.1 GCA_016935555.1 Verrucomicrobiota bacterium | reverse complement strand
CGGAGATGGGAGATCGGAGATGGGGGGGCGAACGTCCAACGTCCAACGCTCAACGCTCAACGTTCAACGCTCAAGGGCGGAGATGGGCGCTTGCTAAATCACCTCGCGGTAGACATCCGGGTGCGGCCGGGAGATGACGACGGCGTTGACGAGCACGCCTGCGTTGGCAATGACCTGGCGTCCGGCAGCCACCGCCGCCTGGACGGAGCCGACGTCGCCCGTCATGGTGCAAAACGCCTTCCCCCCCAGCGCCATCGCCAGGCGCACCTCGAGCAGCGTCACCGAAGCCGCCTTCGCGCACGCATCGGCCGCCTCGATCAGGGTGGCCACGTTGAACGATTCGAGAATCCCAAGCGCGCCCTCAGGCTGGACCGGGTGCGAGCGGCCCAGGGCGGCAATGACGTCCGGGTGCACATTC
This sequence comes from Verrucomicrobiota bacterium, assembly GCA_016935555.1. Lineage (GTDB taxonomy): Bacteria > Verrucomicrobiota > Verrucomicrobiia > Limisphaerales > JAFGQR01 > JAFGQR01. Next base: position 20,064 of record JAFGQR010000157.1, on the reverse strand, counting down.
GAGATCACAAACCGGTCAATGAGACATCCGTTTGCGGCTTCGACACCGGCGTCGACGGCCGCCGAGACCGCGGCGGTCTGCCCGCCGATGAGGACCATGTATTTGCCGGAACAGATGGACCGGGACAGGATCAGGCGGACGTTGCCGGCTTTGAGCATGGTATCGGCCACGGCGAAGCCAGCCGCGACGCTGGAGAGTTCAATCAGCCCGATGGATTTGTCATTCATAGAAGAAAGCCCGGTTGGATCATGCCCGGCCCGGACACAGCACGATCGCCTCCGAAGTCACCTCGTCAACCGCCCCCGCCAGCGGCGCGTGCAGACAGGCCCCCAGCGCCTTCGGTGGCGGCTGGCCTATCCGCTGCCCGGCCGTCACCCGGTCGCCGCGTTTCACCCCGGGCACGCACGGGGCACCCGCGCTTTGTTTAAGGGGCAGCACCAGGCGGCTTGGGCGGACGATGTCCGTGCGCAGCGGCGCCGGCAGGTCGTAGGATTCAACCTGCAACTTGCGGGTCAGCGTGTCGATGGGCACCCGGCGGCCCTCGCGCAGGGGATGGGGTTGGACGCGCGTCGGTCCCGACCACGCGATTCCCGCCTGGCGCATCGCCGCTTTGGCGGCGTCGCACGCCTCCTTGGGGAAAAGTCCCTCGGGGCAGGCATAGAGCGTGCACAGTCCGCACCCGCAGCACAGGGCCGCCCACAAGTTCCAATGGTCGGCGCCGGTGGCGGTAAACGCCAGGCTGCGCATGACCTGGTGGGGCTCAACCGCGTAGCCCAACAGGAAACGCGGGCAGAACTCGGTGCAATAACGGCATTGGTCGCAGGCCGATTTCCCAATCCGCGCCTGCACCGCCGCCGGCTGCAGTTTCCGGACGATGACGGGATGGGTTCGCGGGAGGATGACCACGCCGGTGGCGGTTTTGGTGACGGGCGTGTCGAGGTCCTCGGTGGTTTGGCCCATCATGAGCCCGCCGATCAGGAGCACCGGCTGGTCGGTCGTCAGCCCGCCTGCATGCGCGATCGCGTCCCGATAGCTCGTTCCCAGGGGCACCCGCAACGTCACCGGCGCCCTCACCGCACCCGCAATCGTGAGCATCTTCGTCGTCACCGGCCGCCCTTGGGCGGCGGCGGCGATGTTGACGAACGTCTCCACATTGTTGACCACCACCCCCACCTGAATCGGAATGCCGCCCGGCGGGATCAGCCGCCCGGTGACTGTGTGGACCAGGTCGTACTCGTCCCCGGCGGGATAGTAATCGCCCAGCAACTGCACCCGGACAGGCGATCCCTGGCAGGCCGCACGCACCGCCTCGACGGCGTGTTTCTTCTTGGCCTTGATGCCGACCACCGCCTCCTTGGCCCCCACCGCCTCCATCGCCAACCGCATGCCCTCCACCAGCTCGGCCGCGCTGGACTCCATGATGACCGCGTCCTTGTGCAGCAGCGGCTCGCACTCGGCGCCGTTGGCAATCAGCGTGTCCGCCCGCGCGGCCAGCTTGACATGCGTGGGAAATCCCCCGCCGCCGGCGCCCACCACGCCCGCCTCTCTCACTTTGTCCGCGAGACTCATAAGTAATCCGGCGGGCATTAAACCGGCACCGCGTGGAAATTGCCAAACCAAAAATGCCCCCTCAACGCTCGGCGCCCGACCACGGACAGAACCGGCACGAACCTGCGCCTCGGGCGATGGCCGCCGGGCGTTCAATCCTTGCCCGGCACGCGCGGCATGAACCTCAGACCGGGTCGAACCGACGGCATCCGGACCCCCGGAGCCAACGGGAGCCGGATCGACCGGTCGTCCGGGTGTGGCCCGGGCACCCGCACGATGCAGGAATAGGGGACGGTTTTGTAAACGCCCGGCGCCGGGAACACCGTCCCCAACGCCAATCCCTGCCTGATCGGAAATCCTCTCCAGGGCGCCCCGGGTAGCCCCATCGGCCGCCAGGCCGGCCCACCGTGGGGAACCGCCCGCGTTGCGGCGCCGCCGCCCGCCCACGCTGCCGGGATGCCCAGTCCCAACACCACCGCGAGACAAAGCGTCTTCACACCCCATTGGACGGAACGCCGGCGCGTTTGCTCGGAAAAATTTGACCTGTGCTTTTGCGGTCACCGCTGGCATAGTGCCCCGGTCCATGATTCCGTGTCGCATGGAAATCGCTGGTCGATGGCACTGGCCGGCGCCACAAGCCCAAGGCGCCCCTCGATTCCCCCGATGCCGCCATCGAGTTCTGCTCACCGGCACGCCCGTCTGCCCCCGCTCGATAATGTCTCCTCCCATGAACTGCATCCCATCCCATCCTCTCTCCGCGTCCCGCCCTGTCCGGGTCCTGGTTTTTGCGGCATTTGCGGCGTGGTGCGTCCATGCGTTGGCGGCGGGGCACGAACGCCCGCACATCTTGTTTCTGCTTTCGGACGATCACAGCTACCCGTTTGTGAGTGCGTATGGGGACTCGAATGTGAGGACACCGGCTCTGGACCGGTTTGCCGCTCAGGGGCTGAGATGCCACTGCTTCTTCACGGCGGCGCCGCAATGCGTGCCGTCGCGCGCGGCGCTGCTCACCGGCCGTTCGCCGGTGGCGGCGCGCATCACGCGCTTCTCGTCGCCGCTGGCGCGGGATGAGATCACCTTTCCGGAGGTGCTGCGCGACAAGGCGGGCTATTTCACGGGTGTCTGCGGGCGATCCTATCATCTCGACGGTTCGGGCGCGCGCGGCGGGGCGGCGGTGGGCGAGCTTCTGGGCAGGCACGGTCTGCGCACGTTCGGGCAGCGGTTGGACTATGTGAACCAGGGGTCCGATTCCCAGGCGGTCGAACAAATGAAGGAATTTCTCGACCGGCGCCCCGATGGCCGGCCGTTTTGCCTGTGGTTGAACTTCAGCGACCCGCATCATCCGTGGACGGCACCCGAAGCGGACCGTCCCGATCCGGCGTCGCTGCGGCTTCCGGCGCACTGGCCGGACCTGGCGGGTGTGCGGGCGCAGCTGGCGGATTACTGTGCGGAGGTGAACCGGCTGGACCGCAGTGTTGGGGCGGTGCTGGAGGTGCTGGCGAGCCGCGGCTTGGCGGACAAGACGCTGGCGGTGTTCTGCGGCGACAACGGCGTGGCCCTGCCCCACGGCAAGGGATCCCTCTACGATCCCGGCTGCCATGTGCCCTTCCTCGTCCGCTGGCCCGGGATCGTCAAGCCCGGCAGCGAATCGCGCGCGCTGCTCAGCGGCGAAGACCTCGCCCCGACGCTGCTGGCCGCGGCCGGCGTGCCCGCGCCGCCCAGGATGACCGGCGTGAGCTTCCTCCCGCTGCTTCGGGGCGAGCCGTTCGAGCCGCGCCCGTTCGTCTTCACCGAGCGCGGCCCCCATGGCAGCGCGTCTGTGAGTGTGACCATGAAGAACAGCGGCTTCGACCTGTCCCGGGCGGTGCGCACCGACCGCCACAAGTTCATTTACAATTGCACCCCCTGGATTCCGTACGCGCCGGTCGATTCCGCCGGCGGCGCCGGCTGGCAGCAGATGGTTGCCGCCCACACCAACGGCACCCTGCCGCCGGCACTGGCCACCACCTATTTCACCGCTCCGCGTCCCGTCTATGAACTTTACGATCTGGAGGCCGATTCCTCGGAACTGGCCAATCTCAGCGGCCGGCCCGATCTCGCCGCCACCGAGCGGCACCTGCGCCTCGCCATGGCGGAAAAAATGATCCTCGACTTCGACTACCTCCCGCTCCCGGCCATCCCGGGCGCCGCCCGGCGACAACCCGGCATTGGCGCCAAAGAAGCAACGCCTGGGAACCGCGCCCGGCAGTTCCGCCAGAAGGACACCAACGGGGACGACCGGCTGAGTGTTGACGAATTCAGCGCGGGCCGCGCCGCGGACGATGCCCGGAGATGGTTTGGTCTTCGCGACGCCAACCGCGACGGCTTTCTAAGCCGCAATGAATTTCTCCCCGCGCAGCCTCCATCCCAACCCCCATCATCCCCCTCCCCATGAACCCCTCATCCCACCGAGTCCATTCCCCGCGTCTCCGCATCCCCGCGTCTCCGCGGCTCGCCCTCCGCTGGGTGGCCGTTGCCCTTTGGGGTTTGCTTCCTGGCGTCCCGGGCCACTGGGCCAGGGCTGCCACGCCGGCGCCCAAACCGAATATCATTGTCATCCTCGCCGACGACATGGGGTATTCGGATGTGGGCTGCTACGGTGGGGAAATCGAGACGCCCCACCTGGACGGGCTGGCGGCGGGCGGCGTGCGGTTCACCCAGTTTTACAACACCGCCCGCTGCTGCCCAACCCGCGCCTCGCTGCTCACGGGGTTGCATCCGCACCAGGCCGGGGTGGGGCACATGATGGAGAACCGCGGGTTCGACGGTTACCGGGGCGACTTGAACCGGCGCTGTGTGACGATTGCCGAGGCGCTTCAGTCTGCCGGCTACCGCAACTACGCCGTGGGCAAGTGGCATGTGACGCCCGGCCGGTCGGACGCCGACCTCGCCAGCAGGCACAATTGGCCGCTTCAGCGCGGTTTTCACCGCTATTACGGCACCATCCACGGCGCGGGCAGCTTCTGGGATCCCAGCGCGCTCACACGCGACAACCAGCCCGTCACCGTCGCCAACGACCCCGAGTATCGCCCCCGGGAGTTTTACTACACCGACGCCATCAGCGACCACGCGGTGCGGTTCATCCGCGAGCATGGCCGTGACCATGCCGCCTCGCCGTTCTTTCTTTACATGGCGTTCACCGCCGCCCACTGGCCCATGCACGCCAAACCCGCCGACATCGCCAAATACCGGGGGCGCTACGACGCCGGCTACGCGGCCACCCGCGAGGCGCGCTGGACCAGGCAGAAAGCGCTGGGCCTCGTCAACCCCGACTGGGCACTCTCGCCAATCGCCGGCGACTGGGGCCAGGTCACCAACCGCCAGTTCGAATCGCGCTGCATGGAAGTCTACGCCGCCATGGTCGACTGCATGGACCAAGGCATCGGACGCGTCGTCGCCGAACTCAAACACCAACAGCAACTCGACAATACCCTCATCCTCTACCTCCAGGACAACGGCGGCTGCGCCGAAACCATCGGCCGCGGCCCGAACGCCGCCGCGCGCGGACCCCGGCCGTCCCTGCCGCCGATGGATCCCGGCCAGTTCCAATACAACAGCGTGCCCCGGCAGACGCGCGACGGCTGGCCCGTCCGCCAAGGCTACGGCGTCTTGCCCGGACCGCCCGACACCTACATCGCCTACGGACGCGAATGGGCCAACGTCAGCAACACCCCCTTCCGCGAATACAAACACTGGGTCCACGAAGGCGGCATCAGCACCCCCCTGATCGTCCACTGGCCGGCCAGGATGGGCAGAGGCCGCGAGGGGGGGACGCGCAGGGACGGCGACGCGCAGACGCGGGGCGGGGGGCGGTTGGTGCATGAGCCCGGCCAGCTCGTGGACATCATGGCCACCCTCGTCGACGTCAGCGGCGCCACCTACCCCAGAAACTTCAAAGGCCATTCCATCCGCCCCATGGAAGGCCGCACCCTGGCCCCCCTGTTCTCCCCGTCCCCGCCTCCCGGCGTTTCCGGGTCTGCGCGTCTTTTGTATTGGGAGCACGAAGGCAACCGGGCGATCCGGGATGGCTCGTGGAAACTGGTCGCCAAGGAAAACCAGCCGTGGGAACTCTACGACTTGGCGGCAGACCGCACCGAACTGCGAAACCTGGCGTCCGCGCATCCGGACCGGGTCAGGACGATGGCGGCGGCCTGGGACGCCTGGGCTGCCAGGGCGGATGTGTTGCCCCTGGGGGCATGGCGGGGCAAGACCGCAACCGGACGCGGCGCCCTGAGCACGGCGCGCCGTTTTGTGCTGAAAGCCGGCGTCCACCTTGACCGTTCCCGGGCGCCCGCCATCGCCAAACGCGCCTTCACCGTCACCGCCACCTTCGACACCGGCCCGGCCAGGGACGGTGTCATCGTCGCCCACGGCGGCAGCGCGCTGGGCTACGCGCTCTACCTGGCCGGCGGCCAGCTCCAGTTCACCGTCCGCACCCGCGCCGGCACCGCCACCGCCGTCAGCGGCCGCGCCGTCAGCGGCACGCACACCGCTGTTGCCCGGCTCGATGGGCAGGGCGCGCTCAGCCTGGCGCTCGACGGCGGGCCGCCGGCCACCGCCCGCGGCGCAGGTCCGATTTCCGCGATGCCTGTTGACGGGTTGGATGTGGGCGCCGACAGCGCCGGCGCGGTCGGTCCCTACACGGCGCCCCATGCCTTCGGCGGCACGATCCAATCCGTGGTTGTCGAACTCGATTAGCCCGCATTTCTCACCATGAACCTGGTGAGAAATGCAGGCTAATGCGGCAAATCGCGCCGGCACCAGGCGGCGCCGCCGATCACGGTTTCGGCCAGGATGACGCCGCCCAGCTTGATCATGTCGCCGGCCGGCCATCCGCGGTAGAGCGCGGCGCCGTCGGCGTAATAGAACAACGTGGCCGGCAGCATCCAATGGGCCGGCGGCCACCATTGGCCGAGCACCCACATGAAATAGTTGAGGGTCAGCAGGGCCACGGTGAGGCCGGTGGCCAGGTTGCGCCCTCCGAACACTCCGGCCACGCACAGCGCCGTCGCCCCGGCCGCGCCGGCCTGCAGGCCGCCGTTGATGGCGATGCGGAAGAACAGGTCGAGCGCCACGGGTTCGCGGAACGCATAGAGGCGGGTGCCGGCGACCGTGCCCAGGAACATCACCTGGACCAGGGCGGCCATGCCGGCCAGGGTGATGAAGCTGGCGCAGGCATAGGCTTGGAGTTTCGTTGCGCAGCGGCTCAACACCAGCTCCATGTGGCCGCGTTGCACTTCCAGCGTGAGCAGGATCGCCGGCGCGCCCACGGCAAACAGCAGGCAGAGGAACAGGACGAACGGATGCTGGTAGCCGATGGCGATCAGTCCCGCCGTGTTGCCCGCCTGGAGAATGTCGCCGCCCAGCGAGATTTTGACAACGGCGGGCAGGACTTCCAGGAACTTGAGGAGCGTCTGCACGCTGCGGTTGTCATGGACAATGGCGCACACGGCGATTTGCATGAGGAAGATCACGAGCGCCGCGAACGCCCACAGCGGCAGCACCCGCCGCAACCAGAACCCCAGCAGCGGCCACGGGAAGGGACAGGGTGGGCAGCCGCTCATGGGGGTCCTTCGGGGGGCGTGTGGGCGGTGGGTGCGGCAGCGGGTGGGGGGGTGTTGTAGTATTGGAGGAAGGCCTCCTCGAGGGAGGTTTCGGGGGTGGCGATGCGATCGACGGGGAACGAGGCGATCCATTGGAGGACGGCGTCGCAGGTGCCCTGGTAAGCCAGGTGGACGAGGCCGGGCCGCTGCTCGATCACGCGCACTCCGGGCAGCCGGTCCAGCGGCACCACAGGCCTCAGAACGCCGTCCGCAAACCATACCTTGAGCCGGCGTTCGCCCGTCCGGACGATGGATGAGATCGGCCCGGTCTGCACCAGGCGGCCCTCGCGCAGGATTCCGGCGCGGCCGCACACGGCCGACACCTCGTTGAGGTCGTGCGACGACAACAGGACCGTGGCGCCGGCGGCTGCGGCGTCGCGGATGAGGTCGAGGACGACCTGCCGCATGAGGGGATCCAGGCCGCTGGTGGGCTCGTCGAGGAGCAGCAGTTCGGGCTGGTGCTGGAAGGCTTGAATCACGGCGACTTTCTGCCGGTTGCCCTTCGACAGCGTGCCAAACGGCCGATCCAGATCCAGCTCCAGCCGGGCGGCCAATTCCTCCCGCCGGGCATCCGCCCCGTCATCGTCTCCCATCCGCGCCAGCATCCCCAGCGCATGCCGCACCCGGCACCGGGGCCAAAGGCGGAATTCGCCGGGCAGGTAGCCGAGGCGGGCGTGGCGGGTGGCGCGGCCGGCCGCGACCCGTTGGCCGAGGACGATGACGTCGCCGCGGGCGGGTTGGATGAAGCCCATGATGCAGCGCAGCGTGGTGGTTTTGCCGGCGCCGTTGGGGCCGAGGTAGCCGAAAACCTCGCCTCGGTCGAGGGTGAAACTGACGTCCTGGATGCCGACGACGAGGCCGTAACATTTGGTGAGCGATCGGAGTTCCAGCGTCGGCATGAGGCGCGATTCGTTGTCCGGCCTTTATTCCGCGACCTGGAGCCGGCGGCGGCTCACCGTGGCTTCGCGTTTGGACTGGCCTTCGGCGCGGGCGACGGCTTTCAGGAGGCAGTCGCCCGGGGCATGGGGGATCGCCAGGGAAAGGCGCAGGGTTTGGGCGCCGAGTTCGGCGAGGGCGAACGGTTGCCGGGCTTGGGCGAGCGTTTTGCCGGGCCGGCTTTCCAGTGTCAGGACGAGCTGGCCGCGGCGGGGGCGGGGTTCATCGTTGACGAGCATGACGGTGAACTCGCGGGTCGAGCCGGGCCGGAGGGTGGGCTGGAAGAAGTTGAGGTAGACGCCCAGCGGCTTGAAGGCCTCGGCCATGTAGTCGGCAAAGGCCGGGTCGAGCTTCAGGCGGGTGACGTCGGCGAAGTGGTCGGCGGTGTAGACGCCGGGGTAGCTGCAGGTGAGATAGACGAAGTGGATGATGCCGGCGTAGTGGCGATGGGCGCGCCAGAACTCGGTTTTCGCGCCGAGCAGGCAGGCGTAGAGGTCGAGGCGCTCGCGCGCGGTGGCGTTGGTGCCCATGAGCTGGGCGTAGACGTTTTCCGTGAGCAGCGTGGGCGAGCCGTCGCGGTTCAGCCAGAGCCAGCCGTATTCGTTGATGATCGGCGGGTTGGTGTCCGAAGGCAGCGCGCCGGGACGCGGTTTGCCGTCCATGGTTTCGAGGTGGGTCATGCGAAATGTCAGTTTGCCGTGGCGGCCGCTGCTCATAAGGTAGGGGTGATGCTCGACGGGATCGTTGGGGTCGGCGGGCTTGTTATAGCTGTTTTCCCAGGGGCGATTCGACAGGTCGAGGGGGCGCACGGCGGGGATGATGACGGCACCGAAGAGGTCATCCCGGGTCTCGTTGTTGGCGTCCCAGACGGCGACGCTGGGATGGTTCCAGTGGTCGCGCATCCAGTCCTTGTATTGGCGGATCATCTCCTCGGGATCGTGGGTGCGGGAATATCCGGGGTACCAGCCCGGGCCGCCGGTCCAGACGAAGAACTCGTTTTGGACGAGCAGGCCTTCCTCGTCGCAAATGTCGAACCAGCGGTCGGGGACGGGGCCGATGCAGAACCGGAAGTAGTTCCAGTGCAGTTTTTTTGGCAGGTCCCCGAGCAGTTTGCGCACCCAGGACTCCTTCCACGGCAGGTCGCGGCACAGGGGGTCCTCGAAAAACCGGTGCAAGGTGATGTTCGAACCCCGCAGGTAATACACCTGGCCGTTCAGATGCGCCCGGCGCGTCGCCGCGTCAAATCGGAACTCCCGCATCCCGAACCGCGTGTTTACCGAATCGCCGCCCGTGGTCGAATCGACCACGTGGAGAAACGGGTCTTCGGGCGACCAGAGACGCGCGTTGGGGACGGGGAGGGTTTGGGTGAGGACGCGGGTTTCGCCGGGCTGGAGGCTGACGGTTTCGGGTGTGCCGGCGGCGATCGTTCTTTTGCTCTTCCAGGTTCTGACGGTGTGCGAGAGCGTCGCGGACACGGGTGCGGGTTGGTGGTTTCTGAGCCGGGTTTGGACGAGGATGTCGCATGAGGCGATGCGGGGCGCGACCTGGAGCGTTTCGATGACGGGATTATCGCAGTAAATCACCGAGACGCTGTCGTAGATGCCGGGCGTCCATTTGATTTTCTCGAAGTCCGACCCGGTGGGGAAGGTGTCCGGCAGGACGGCGGGATGGGCGCCGATGCGGACGACGAGGGTGTTTGGGCGGCCCCAGCGGAGGGCGTCGGCAAGGGGCGTGTAGCTGGCGGTGAAACAGCCCGGAGACTCCCTGAGTTTGCGTCCATTGAGCCAGACGGCGGTGCCGAACTGGGCCTTGTTGATTTTCAGGAGGGCCACCTCGCGCCGGGCCGGAGCGCGGAAGGTGGTGCGGTACCAGAAATAGTCCCGGTCCTGTTCGACCTTGCCCTTCCAGTAGTTGGTGAGCCAGTCCGCGGGCGAGAGTTTTGAGCGGATGCGGTTGGCGAGGTTCTCGCGGCTGATGAACCTGTCCACGTCCGGGAACGGGGGTATTGCCAGGTTGGCGAGGCCCGGCACGGGGACGGTGCGGTCGAAGGCGGCGGGGATGTCCCCCGGCGATTTGCCGTCGGCGATTTGCCAGGTGCCGTCGAGCGATTGGGTGAGGCGGCCGGAGGCGGCGTGAAGGGTGGCGGGGCCGATCGAGCTGATGATCCAGCCGGCCAGGAGGAGGTGTTGGAACACGGTCATGACGCGTTATCTCAATTGCGCGGCTCCAGGCCAATGGAAATTCTCGAGTTCAGCCCGGCCCGGTTCACGGGTTGCGGCGCGGCGCGATGTTCCGAGTGCCCTGCTTCGCGGGTCCATGCCGCGGTGGCGGCATGGACCCGCGGCTGCCCTTGGGTCGTCGCTGGGCGGCGGGGTGGGTGGGGCGGGTCAGTCGTTGCGGGCGAGTTCCTCGTTAGTGGCGGCGTTGTAGATTTTGAACTGTTCGGCGTGGAGGGAGGGTTCGCCGCGGAAAGACAGTTTGCCGAAGTACCGCTTTTCGAGTTCGATGATGAGTTTTTCGTCTTCGGTGCGGAGGCGTTCGAGGAGGGTGGGGTGGACGACGATTTTGAGTTGGAAATCGGACTCGTCGCGGGGCCGTTTGCGGAGGATTTCGCTGAGTTTGCGTTGGAGTTCGACGCTCATGGTGAGGGCGCTTTTGACTTTGCCGCGGCCGTGGCAGTAGGGGCAGTCGTCGTAGACGGAGGCGCGCACGCTTTCGGTGTGGCGCTGGCGGGTCATTTCCATGAGGCCGAGTTGGGAGATGGGGAGGATATGGGTTTTGGCCTTGTCGGCGCGCAGCAATGTCTTCATGTGCTGGTAGACCTGCTGCTGGTCGCGGCGCGATTTCATGTCGATGAAGTCGAGGATGAGCAGGCCGCCCATGTTGCGCAGGCGCAGTTGCCGGCAGATTTCCTCGGCGGCTTCGAGGTTGACCTTGAGGATGGTGGATTCCTGGTCTTTGCCGCCGCTTTTATGGCGGCCGGTGTTGACGTCGATGGCGACGAGCGCCTCGGTTTCGTCAATGACGATGTGGCCGCCGCTTTTGAGGCTGACGGTGCGGGAGAAGGTATTTTCGAGCTGGCGGGTGATGTTGAAGCGGTCGAAGATGGGCTGGTGTTCGTTGTAGTGCTTGGCCTTGTCGGTGGAGCGCTTGGAGATTTTGGCGATGATGCTGCGGATGCGTTCGTAGGCCTTGAGATTGTCCGCGACGATGCGCTCGACGTCTTCGGTGAGAAAATCCCGCACGGTGCGTTCGACGAGGTCGGGTTCCTGGAAGACGCAGGTGGCGCTGGCCTGGGTTTTGATGCGGTTTTGGATGCCCTCCCATTCCTCGAGAAGCAGCGCCAGGTCGCGCACGAAGAACCGCGTCTGCTGCCCGCCGCCGGCGGTGCGCAGGATGACGCCCATGCCGTCGGGGATGGTGAGGCTGCGGAGGATTTTTTTGAGGCGCTGGCGTTCCTCCGGGTTTTCGATTTTGCGGGAGATGCCGCTCTGGTCGGAGTTGGGGAGGAGGACGAGGTAGCGGCCGGGGAGGACGAGGTTGGTGGTGACGCGGGGGCCTTTGGAGCCGATGGGGCCCTTGGTGACCTGGACGATGATCTCGCTGCCCGGGGGGTAGAGGCGGGGGATGTCCTTTTGCGTGATGCGCGGCTTCTCGCGCTTGCGCTCGCCGCGTTCGACGACTTCGACGCCGCTGTCGAAGGCGTTGGGGACGATGTCCCAGTAGTGCAGGAAGGCGTTCTTCTCGAAGCCGATGTCGACAAAGGCGGCTTTGAGGCCGTCCTCGAGGTTTCGGACCTTGCCTTTGAAGATGCTGCCGACGAGGCGTTCCTCGCTGGTGCGTTCGATGGTGAACTCCTCCAGCCTGCCCTCTTCGAGGACGGCCACACGCGTTTCGAGGGCTTCGGCGTTGATGATGATCTCGCGGTGAGACCGCCGGACCGGCCGCACAAAGCGCTGGACTTTGCGCATGACCTCGCCGGCCGCGGCTCTGATTTTCTGGACGATGCCCTTGGGTTTTTCCTTCAACGCCACCGGCTCGAAGGCCTCTTCCTTGACCTCGGCGGGCGTGTCCAGGTGCGGCTCCCGGAAATCCCGCTTCCGCCGTTTCTCCTCGGGCCGGGGCGGAGGCGCCGCCACCACCGCGTCGGCTGGAAGCCCGACAGCCACGTTTTCGGCCCGGGTGATTTCCTTTTCGTGGCGGGCGAGGTCGAAGACGGTGTCGTTGGATTTTTCGCCGACGGCCTGGGCGCGGGCGTCGCGGGCGGCCTGGTCGGCTCGGGAGTGGGCGCCGAGGCCGCCGCTGGGGCGGAAGCGCATGCCATGGCGGCGGCGGCTGAAGTTCTTGCTGCTCATAGGAGGTGGGGGCTAGTAGGCTCTGCGGTACAGAAACACATTTTGCCAGATGCCCGTCGCGATCAACGAGCTGAGCACTGAGGACCCGCCATAACTCAAGAGCGGCAGCGGCAGGCCCGTTACGGGCATGAGGCGAATATTCATTCCGACATTGATGAACACATGGCTGAACAGCATGGCGACGACGCCCACTGCCAGCAGGTTGCCCAGGCGATCGCGCGCCTGGCCGGCAATCCGGATGCCGGAAAACAAAACCACCGAAAACAGCGCGAGGACGACGACGCTGCCGACAAAGCCTTTTTCCTCGGCAATGACCGAGAAGATGAAATCGTTATGGGCGACGGCCGGCGGCAGGTAGCCGAGGGCGTTCTGGGTGCCGTTGCGCCATCCCTTGCCCCAGATCCCGCCGGAGCCCACCGAGATGAGGGCCTGGTCGACGTTGTAGGAGTAGTTGCGCATTTCGCGGCGGGCTTTCTGGCGTTGCTCCGCACTCGCCCCGGCCGGCACGCCGTCCTGGCCGAAATAGACGAGCAGCCGCCGCCGCTGGTAATCTTCCAGTTTGATTTGCCACTGGGGCGGCGCGAACAGGATGTCCACGAGCAGCAGGGCGATCAGCACGCCCGCGCTGCCGATCAGCCGGTTGATGTGGCGCTTCGGCACCCCCGCCACGTAAAGCATCGTCAGGGTGATCGGAATCAGGATGAGCGCGGACCCCAGGTCCGGCTCCTTGAACACGAGCACAAACGGCAGGGTCATCATGCCAATCGCCTTCCAAAACGTGCCCGGCGTCTGCAGCTCGTCCCGGGGCCGGCTCAGAAAGTTGGCCAGCGCCAGGATCAGCGCCAGCTTGGCGAACTCGGACGGCTGGAAGCCGAGCGGGCCCAGGTCGATCCAGCGGCGGGCGCCCCAGCCGTGGGTGCTGCCGATGCCGGGGATCAGCACTGCGCCCAGGAGCAGGACGGTGCCCCAGTAGATGACGAGCGACCAGCGCGCCCAGACGCGATAGTCCACCAGGCACACGGCGGCAGCGGCGGCCATGCCGAGTGCGTACCAGACGATCTGGCGGAGCCAGGCCTGGTTGTACCACGCCGGCGAGCTGCTGGATTCGTTCCCCGAGGTCGCGCTGGCCACAAAAAACGCGCCAATCAGCATCAGGCCCGCCAGGGCGGAAATCAGCGACCAGTCCACCTTGGCTTCGTGTTCTTTGAGGGGCGTGTCGAACATGAGTCACGGGGTCCGGGCCAGAACGGCGCCCTGCTGCCGTTCCAGTTCCAGAATCGTCTCGTAAATTTTCTTCGCCATGGGCGCGCACACCATGCCGCCGTAACCGCCGGTTTCGGTTTCGACCATGATCAGCACCGCGTAGCGGGGCTGCTCGAAGGGTGCGAAGGACGTGAACCAAAGGGTGTTGCCCACCAGCTCGTTGCGCGCGTTGGTGATCTGCGCCGTCCCCGTCTTGCCGCACACGCGCAGTCCCGGCACAAACGCGAGGCGCCCCGTGCCCCCTTCGTCCTCCACGTCCGCCCGCATGGCTTCCCGCACCAGCGCGAGCGTCCGTGGGGAGACGCCGAGGGTATCGCGCGGGGGGCGGACGGGGTAACGTTCGACCTGGTCCGGAGTGTGCAGACGCTGGGGTTCGATCCGGTCCACCAGCCGCGGCCACAACACCTTCCCCCCGTTCGCAATGGCAGCCGTCATGACCGCCATCTGCAGGGGCGTGACCGACAGCCGCCCCTGGCCCATGCAGATGTTGGCGGTGTCGCCGGGAATCCAGCCCGTCCGGATCTCGTTCAAGCCGGGCAGGTAACCCGGGGTTTCCTGGCCCGGCAACAATCCCGTCCGCTGACCCAGGTGCAGCTTCTGCCCGATCCGCACGATGCGCTCGATCCCCGCGCGGAGCCCGTTTGTGACAAAGTAGGCGTTGCTCGAATGAATGAAGCCGCGGTGAAAATCGTATTCGCCCGCAGGGGCCAGGTCGTCGATCTGCCGGCGCCCGACATAGATGTAGCCGGGATGATAGATTTTCTGGCGCGGATCGATGCCGGCCTCCAGGCAGGCCAGTGCGATGGCGATTTTGAAGATTGAGCCTGGGGCGTAGTTTTCCTGCATCGTGCGGTTGATCTGGGGCCGCAGTTTTGGGGTGTTGAGCCAGTTCATGTAGTCGTGAGACACCCCCTGCGTGAACACGTTCGGATCGAACGCAGGCACCGAGGCCAGCGCCAGCAGGTTGCCTGTCCGCACCTCCATCACCACCGCCGCGCCCCGGGCGTCCGGGCCGCGGGAGCGCAGGGCGTCCTCCGCGGCCTTTTGGATGATGAGGTCCAAGGTCAGGACGACATTGAGACCCGGTTCGGCTTCGGACCAGATTTGCTCGCTTTGGCGGTAGCCGAGGCTGTTGACGAGGACGGATTTGACGCCGGCCTTGCCCCGGAGGTGGCCGTCGTACAACCCTTCGATCCCGACCCGGCCGCGGTAATCCGGGAGGCGATAGTTGAAGAAGGCCAGCTCGTCGCTGGCGGAGCGGTTATCGCGCACGAGGAAGCCGAGGACATGGGCGGCGGTGGGGCCGTGCGGGTAGGAGCGTTGGGGATGGACGTCGAGGTCGAGGCCGCGCGGGCTGCTGGTTTGCTCGAAGAACCGCGCCATGATCCGGTGATCGCAGTTGGTGAGGGGCAGGGGCAGGGCCAGTTGTTCGGTGTAATGGCTGACGAACTCGCCGTAACTGACCGCCAGCGGCTGGTTCAACGAGCGGCTCAGGCCGTGCACCAGGTTGCTGACCGCCCGATACCGCGTTTGGGCCGCGTGGGCCATGTATTCCTGCTTGCTCAGCTTCACCCGCACCGTGCTTACCGGGTTGAACCCGAGCCAGCGCTTCCACGCCGGCAGCCTGTTCGTGACCGTCACCCGCGGCCGCGACCGTGCCCATTCGGCCTGAAACCGGTCCCGGAGCTCGTCCAGGTAGAGGCCCAGCACGTATTGGGGCTGGTTCTCGGCCAGCACGCCCCCGTTGCGGTCCAGGATCTTCCCGCGAATGGCCGGGATTCGGACGGTGCGGAAAGCCTGGGCGCGGAGGTTTTCGGAGTAATGCCGACAGGAAATGACCTGCACCCACCACAAGCCGGCAAGCAATACCAGCATCCCCGCCAGCACGCTCACCGTCAGCACCCGCAAATGCGGCTCGTTCTTCTTGAGCTGGTCGAAAATCATCATGCGCGCTCGGACTGCAGGCCCGGGCTGGCCGGAGTTCCGGCGGCCCGCAGACATTCGATCAACACCAGGAATCGCATTTTAACGGATCGGCTTGCGGCCGCGTTTGATTTCCCGCTCGTGCCGAAACCCGGTTTCGGAGAGGGGCGGGTAGGTCAGGGCGCCCAGGGCCCAGCCGAACAGCCGGAACCAGAGGGGGGCGGCGACGCCTCCGAGGAGGGTCATGACGAACCATTGCCAGGCGGACTGCCAGCCGACCAGGGGGTTGGTGTCGACGTTGACGAGGATGATCCACGCGAGGACGGGTGCGGCGGCGCTGGCGGCGAGGCCGAGGATGAACTGGGCGTAGGTTTGGTCGCGCAGGATCAGCCCGCGGTAGCGCTGGATCACGAACCCGACCAGGAACAGGGGCAGGATGCTCGTGCCCAACGAATTGGCCGAAAGCGAATCATGCAGCAACCCGCCCGCGGCGGCGGCGGCGGCGACCACGGTGAGTCCGCAACTGAGGCTGACGTAGACCATGAGGCTCGGGAGAAGATCGACCTGCGCGCCCACGAACGCTCGCGGGGTGTCGACGACGGCCTGGAAAAATACGGCCAGAAACGCCGCCAGGAAGATGAGGATCAGATGAAACGTGTTCATGGCAGTTTCACCCAGACCTCCTCGAGCAGGTTCATCCTGGCAGCCAGGCTGACGCGCGCTTCGTTGTACAACCCATACCCCACCGTGCGCCAATCCACAATCTGCCCCACCAGAATCTCCCGGGGAAACACCCCGCCCGTCCCGCTGGTGACGACCTTGAGCCCGGGCCGGAGCGGGCTGTTGCGCGACAGGTAAAGCAGATCGACGATCGAATGGTCGAGCGGACTGGAGGACGACGGGGCGATGATGCCGTTATCGCGGGTTTCCTGGACCAGCACGGCCACCCGGCAGTCCGGGTCTCCCAGCAACACCACCCGCGCCTGCGTAAACGTCACCTCCGACACCCGCCCCACCAGACTGCCGTCGCCCGCAAGCACCGGGCTGTCCGCCCGCACCCCGTCGCGCGACCCCGCGTCGATGCTCAGCGTGCGCCACCAGTTGGCGGGGTCGCGGGCGATGATGCGCGCGAGTTTGAGTTTCCAGCCGGCGGGTTTGGGCCAGTTCAGAGCCTTGCGCAGCCGGAGGTTTTCCCGCTCGGCGTCTTCGAGCGCGATCAGCCGGAGTTGCAGTTCCTGGTTTTGGCGGCGCTGGTGCTCGAGCTGCTGGAGCAGCTGGCTTCGCGGCAGGACCGCCTGGCCGGCCTTTTGGGCGAGGTCCTGGGCGGAGCCGGCGAGGCCGAACAGCGGCATGAAGAGTCCGCTGACGGCCACCTTGAAGTGGCTCAGCACGCGATCCGGCAGATTCAGCACCAGGAGCGTCAGCAGGATCATCACGCCCAAGGTTATGTAATGCGACCGTCTTAACATGTCTCTACCCAAACAGCCCACCCGCACCAGCCCCCAAAACCCCGGCGTCCCGCGCCGCCTCCGGGCCCGGCCGCGGCCGGCCGGCCGCGAACGGCGCCCGCCGTGGCAGGGGACGGCGGGTGGGCCGAAGCCGGCCGGCGGGGTCCGCCATGGAGGCGGGGCGCCGGGGGGGCGTCACACGGTTTCGGCGATGAGAGGTGGGCGCTACAGTTTGGAGTTGGCAGAGACTCGCTTGAGGAACTGAAGCTCTTGCAGCACGCGTCCGGTGCCTTCGGCCACTGCGCTCATGGGGTCGTCGGCGATATGGACCGGCAGGCCGGTTTCCTCGGACACCAGCCGGTCAATGCCGCGCAACAAGGCGCCCCCTCCCGCCATCACGATGCCGCGATCGACCAGATCGGCGGCCAGTTCCGGCGGGCAGCGCTCGAGCGTCAGGCGGACGGATTCCAAAATGCTAGAAAGCGGCTCCTGCAGAGCCTCCCGAATTTCTTCCGAGCGAATCGTCAGTGTCTTCGGCAATCCCGAACCCAGGTCGCGCCCCTTGACTTCCATGGTCAGTTCCTGCTCCAGGGGGAACGCGGATCCGATGCGAATCTTGATTTCCTCCGCCGTGCGTTCACCAATCATCATGTTGTAGGCCCGCTTCATGTGCGCCACAACCGTCTCGTCGAACTCGTCGCCCCCGACCCGCAGACTGCGGCTGAAGACGATTCCCGCGAGGGAAATGATGGCGATCTCGCAGGTGCCGCCGCCGGTGTCCACGATCATGTTCCCGGCCGGCTCGTGCACGGGCAGCCCCACCCCGATCGCCGACGCCATCGGCTGCTCAATCAGGTAGACCTCCCGCGCTCCTGCGTGGGTCGCACTATCCTTCACGGCGCGCTTTTCGACTTCGGTGATTCCCGAGGGCACCGCCACCACCACCCGCGGGGCGATCAGCTTCCGATGATGGACCCGCTGGATGAAATGGCGCAGCATCGCCTCCGTGATCTCGAAATCGGCAATCACCCCGTCTTTCATCGGCCGTATCGCCACGATGTTCCCCGGCGTCCGCCCCAACATCCGCTTGGCTTCCTCGCCCACCGCCAGGACGTTGGTCGTCCCGGCTTGGATGGCGACAACCGACGGCTCGCGAAGCACAATCCCCTGGTCACGAACATACACCAGGGAATTGGCCGTTCCCAAATCAATCCCAATATCGTTGGAAAACAGGCCCTTAAGTTGCGCGAACATGTGCTGTGCCTAACATCAGCCCCCACTCTGAAGATCCCCTTCTCCAAGGTCAACTCCTAAAAAAGCTGGCCTCCCACCCCCCCCTTCGGTAAACGGCACTGTCGTTTATGGGAAAATCTACCGATGTCAGCGTCGTCAACGCCGTGCTCTACTTCATCCCCGTCCAAACCCGGGTCCCCCTCAAGTTCGGCCCCGAAACGCTCACGCACGTCACCTGCGCCCGCGTGTGCGTGACGGTGGCCGACGCGCGAGGGCGCCGGGCGGTGGGCTGGGGGGAGACGCCCCTGAGCGTGCAATGGGTCTGGCCGGGCTCGCTCCCCTACGAAGCCCGGCACCGCGTTCTCAAGGATTTCAGCGTCCGCCTCGCCGACGCCTGGGTCGTGTTCAGCCGCCGCGGCCACCCGCTCGAGATCGGCCATGATTTCCAGGAGGAAGTCCTGCGCCCCCTCCTCGACCGCTACAACCAGGAACACCGCGACCTGGCCGAACCGCTCCCCTGGCTCGCCGCCCTGGTCTGCTCCTCCGCGTTCGACCTCGCCGTCCACGACGCCTTCGGCCAGCTCCACCACCAGCCCGCCTACGCCACCTATAACGCCGAATTCATGAGCCGCGACCTCGCCGCCTTCCTCACGCCCGCCGATGGCTCCCGCCTCTCGTTCAAAGGCAAATACCCCGCCGATTTCCTCATCGCCCGCCCCCCGCCCCGCCTGCGCGCCTGGCACCTCGTCGGCGGCCTCGACCTCCTCGAACCCGGAGACGAAACCGGCGCCGAACCCCGCGACGGCTACCCCGTCCTGCTCACGGACTGGATCGCCCAGGACGGACTGAAATGCCTCAAAGTCAAATTGCGCGGCACCGACGGCGCCTGGGATTACCAGCGCCTCCTGCGCGTCGGCACCCTCGCCGCCGCCCGCGGCGTGGACTGGCTGAGCGCCGACTTCAATTGCACCGTCACCGACCCCGCCTACGTGAACGACCTCCTGGACCACCTGCGCGACGACCAGCCCCGCCTCTACGGCATGATCCTCTACGTCGAACAACCTTTCCCCTACGAACTCGCCCAACACCGCATCGACGTCCACAGCGTCTCGGCCCGCAAACCGCTCTTCCTCGACGAAAGCGCCCACGACTGGGAGCTGATCCGGTTGGGACGCGACCTGGGCTGGTCGGGCGTGGCCCTCAAGACGTGCAAGACCCAGACCGGCGCCATCCTCAGCGCCTGCTGGGCCCGCGCGCACGGCCTGGCCCTCATGGTCCAGGACCTCACCAACCCCATGCTCGCCCAAATCCCCCATGTCCTCCTCGCCGCCCATGCCGGCACCATCATGGGCGTCGAAACCAACAGCATGCAGTTCTACCCCGACGCCTCAGCCCCCGAAGCGTCCGTCCACCCCGGCCTCTACCGGCGCCGCCACGGCGGCGTTGACCTCTCCACACTCCGCGGCCCCGGCTTCGGCTACCGCCTCCCTGAAATCCCCCGCCAACTCGCCGAACCCGTCGCCGTCGTCGGCCGGTGACAGTTCGGAGATCGGAGGACAGAGGACGGAGGGTTCCGTCTCACGCTATTCGCGGCGAAGAGTATCGTGATCATTCGTAGAGCATTGCCGCAATACCCTCAAATCCGAAATCCGAAATCCGACATTCAGCATTCGGTGTTCGTCCGTCCCCATCTCCCATCTCCGCCCTTTGGCGTTG
>JAFGQR010000156.1 GCA_016935555.1 Verrucomicrobiota bacterium | reverse complement strand
TGTCGAAGAACCGGCAGCGATCAGGCCCGGTGAACTTGCCGTTACCCTCGGCAAGGTTGAGCGGGATCGAAGTGCTGGCTCGGTCCACTTGGTCGGTGACAGCAAGAGACTTGGGGAGCTTCTGCAACATGGGCTCCAACCACTCGATGAAAGACAAGGCTGCCTGGTAAACTTCCAATTTCTCGTGATCGAGTAGCCGGTTCAGCCGATTCCGATTAGGATTAGGATTACGAAAAGCCAGAAGGAAAAATCTGAGATGCGCCCCAGTCCCCCCAACGGGCCCCACAACGGGCAAACGCGTTGACAGCAAGCCCTGGCTGCCCCCATAGTTTGGCCCGGCCGCGCAGCGTGGGGAGAGCGTGCGCGGGCGGACGGTGTCATGACAACACGGTTTATGCAAACAACGAAGCGATGCTTGACGGTCGCCCGATGGGGAACAGCCGGCCTGGGACTTGTAATCGTCGCCGCCTTGGGGTCCGCGGAATGCGCGGCGCACGGCCAGTCGGCGGGCGCCGTCGTGGTGGGGATCCTGGGCGAGGTGAGTGCTTCGTTTCCGGGCCAAGGCACCATGCCGATCCGGAGCGGGATGAACCTGCCAGCCGGGGCCACGGTCATCACGGGTCCGCGTGCGGCAGTGGATTTGAATCTCGGCGGCGTGGCGGGAGTGGTCCGGCTCGCCGAAAACTCCACGTTGAAGCTCGAAAAACTCAACGCGCTCGAGCCGGCGCTGGATCCCGCATCGACCATCGGACTGCGCCTGCTCGGAGGCACGCTGCTGGGCAACTCGCACAAAGTGCCCGCCGGCGCCAGCTTCGAAGTCAAAGTCGCCAACGGGATCGTCGGTATTGACCGGGGACAATACCGCATCCACGGCAGGGGTTTCGTGGTCCTGATCGAGGGAAGGGTCGTGGTCGCCCATGTCCCCGCCCCTGGCCAGCAACCCGAGTCCCATGTGTTAGACGCACCTCCGGCGGTTTACTTTTCGCCCCTGGAGAAAGTCCGTCTGGCCCCCCCGGTGCTGATCAAGGAAGTGCTCAGCCAAACGAAATCCAAACTGCCGCGCAAATAACTCCCTCAGGGTTGAAGGACTGCCCCGGCGGCGGCCGAGAATCCTTGAGTTTTCCATTTCCGGCAGAACTTGATCTGTTGACAAAGCATGTGAAAACTCAAGGATTCCAGCGTCGTCCAAGGGAACGAGGCGCATGCTGTCCTCATTCGCGTTCAACTTCTTTGCCTGCCACGGGAGTGATGGTCAGCGTCGCGCGCGCGCGCTGGAGAGCCACGGCGAATTCGGGGCCGTGCGCCACCGGCCGGCAGATCAGCACGCCGCCGTCGCTGAACCATGTCCGGAGTGTATTGAATCAAAATCCGCACGGCGCCTCAACAAGACGCCCCGTCATCCCCAGACGGTGGACCCCGGATTTTTCCTTCGACCCCGGCCGGGGAACCGTATAAAACACCATGAGATCTATGACAGACCCGCTTCATGGCAAAGACACAAGCTTGGCGTTGTGTTGCGGACTCTTGAGCGCGGCGCTTCTCGGCGCAGGCGCGATGTCCAGCGCTGTTGCGGCGCCTTCAGCCGGCGCCAAGCCCAACATCCTGCTTATCATCGCCGACGACCTCAACGATTGGATCGCCCCGATGGCAGGCCATCCCCAGGTGAGGACGCCCCACCTCGACCGGCTGGCGGCACGCGGCGTCACCTTCGTCAACGCCCAGTGCGCCGCGCCCATCTGCAATCCCTCGCGCACGGCACTGTTCAGCGGGCAGCGCCCCACCACCACGGGTGTTTACAACAACCAGCAACCCTGGATGAAGCACATCCCGGCGGGCCGCTGCCTCAACGACCACCTGCGCCACCACGGGTTCACGTCGCTCGCCGCCGGCAAGATCTACCACTACCGCAATTACAAGCCCGAGGAATGGGATGAGGTGTTCTACCGGACCGACGACACCCTGCCCGGCAGCGTGGCGCAGCGAACGCCCGGGCCGTTCGGCTACCGCATGTTCACCGAGGGCAACCCCGAGGCTCCTTTCCAGGAGCAGCGCGAGGAGAGCCTCCTCGTGGACGCGCAGAGCGTTTCCTGGTGTGCGGATCAGCTGAAGCGCCGGACCCACGCGTTCTTCATGGCCTGTGGCCTGCACCGGCCCCACACCCCGTGGGACGTGCCCAGGAAGTATTTCGACCTCTACCCGCTTGACCGCGTCCAACTCCCGCCCATCCTCACCAACGACCTCGCCGATGTGCCGCCCGCGGGCGTTGCCTTCGCCCGCCCCAACGGCCCGCACGCCAATCTGACCAAGGCCGGCCTTTGGAAAGACCGCGTCCGGGCCTACCTGGCGGCCGTGTCGTTCGCGGACGCCCAGGTCGGCCGTCTGCTGGATGCGTTGGACCAATCCGCGCACCGGGACAACACAATCATTGTCTTCGTGAGCGACCACGGCTGGCACCTGGGCGAGAAGGAGCACTGGGCCAAGTCCGCTTTGTGGCGCGAGGCAACGCGCGTGCCGCTGATCTGGGTGGCGCCGGGAGTGACCCCGCCGGGCACGCGCTGCGAAGCGGCGGTGGATTTGATGAGTGTCTACCCGACGCTGTGCGGCCTGGCAGGCGTGCCGGCGCCGAAGCACGCCGAGGGCGCCGACCTCAGGCCCCTGCTGGCCAATCCCGCGGCCTCGTGGGCCCAGCCCGCCCTCGTCACGCACCTGCGCGGCAATCACGCCATCTGCACCGCCGAGTGGCGTTACATCCGTTACGCCGACGGCACCGAGGAGCTTTACAACGAGCGTTCCGATCCCAATGAGTGGGTCAATCTCGCCGCCAAACCGGAACTGGCGGACATCAAAAGTCACCTGGCCAAGTTCCTGCCTGCGAGCGAAGCGGCGCCGGTCGAAGCCGTGGCTCCCCGCGCGAAGAAGAAGAAAAAGAAACTCTAACGAGCGCCCATCTCCGCCGTGACGGCGAGGCTTCCTTGGGACAGAAACTTGTTCGAGCGCTCGCCGCCGCGGT
>JAFGQR010000155.1 GCA_016935555.1 Verrucomicrobiota bacterium | reverse complement strand
TTGTGGGGGGAAAACCGCCAAGCGGTTTTCCAGAGCGAGGCGCCGTTGCTTTCGGGCCGCTCGCCACCCCGCCTCCGTCTCGATGCCAACGGCCGCCTCGAACAATCTGAGGCGCGCCTCGCTAGTAATCGTACAAGCCGCTGTCCCGGCTATACCCCCCCATGCCGCCCATGCCGCCCATGCCGCCCATCCCGCCTTCGTCGTCGGGACCGCCCGTGAAATCGCCCAGGATGTCGCCCATGTCTTCCTCGATCTTTTCCGGGTCTTCGCCCGCCTCGAGGCGTTTGATGGCGACGTCCATTTCCTTGGGCATGACGCCTTCCGGCATGAGGTGCTTCATCTTCTTCATCACGTGCGCCATGTGCTTGGGATTGTTTTCGTCCAGATGCTCCATGTCGCGTTCCAGCTCGCTCATCGCCCGCATCACCCGCGGATCGTCCATGTCCGGCATCGGCGGTCCGCCCTCGTCGCCCTCGGGCTTGGGGGCGGGCTCTTTGAGGCCTTTGGTGGTGACAAACCGGCTGATCTGCTTGATCATGTGCTTATTCCCGCACTTGGGACAGGTCGGCGGCTGCTCCGGGTTGAGCCGTTTCGATAGAAAATTGAAAATGGTCCGGCACTTGGGACAGGCAAATTCGTAGATCGGCATGGCAACGGGCTCAGATTCAGGTTCTCTGCTTCCTCCAGCATGGCCGAACCCCGTCGCCCCGTCAAGCGACACGGCGGTCTTCGGCCCGGAATCGGGGGCGCCTGAGACGCCGGCGTGCGGAAATCCGGATCGCACGCGCGAGCCCATCAAGATTCGCTGGCCAGCCATCGCGCGGTCTCGCCACCTCCGCCCATGAACATCCGGCTCCTGAGTTGCGTGTCGCTCCTGGGCCTGATCCCGCCGGGAAACGGCGCGTGGGCGGCGTCGCCCGGGGGCGCGCTGTTCGACACGGGCCGGCTGCTGGAGGTGCGGGTTGAGATCGCGCCGGCGGATTGGGATGCGCTGCGGAAGGAACACCACGATCTGCTGGCGGCGCTTGGGCCCGCGCGCTTTGACCGGCCGGAGCCCAAGCCCTACAAGACGTACCGGGCCGACGTTGTCCTGGACGGCACGCGGTTCGAGGGGGTCGGGCTGCGCAAGCGGGGTTTCCTCGGCTCCAGCAGCATGCAACGCCCCTCGCTGGGCCTGCGCCTCGGCTCCTTCGGGCCGGGACGCGCGTTCCGCGGCGCGACGCGGCTTTCGTTGAACAACAATCTTCAGGATCCCTCGCAGCTTCACCAGGTCCTGGCGTATGCGGTGTTTGCAAAGGCCGGCGTGCCGGCGCCGCGCTGCAGCCTGGCGCATGTGACCGTCAACGGGACGAGCCTGGGCATCTACTCGCATGTCGAACCGGTGCGCGCGCCGCTGCTGGAGCGGCACTTTGGATCGGCGGCCGGCCAGCTCTATGAAGGACAACTCAGCGATTTCCGGCCCGACTGGGTGAAAACCTTCGAGGCCAAAACCAGCGCGGCGTCCGACCGCCGCAACCTGGAGGCGGTGGTGGCGGCGCTGCAGGCGGACGACGCCGACTTGCCGACGCGGCTCGCGCCGCGGGTGGACATCGCGGCCTACCTGCGGTTCTGGGCGGTCGAGGCGCTGCTCGGGCTGTGGGATTCCTACTCAAACAATGGAAACAACTTCTTCATCTACGCGCCCCCCCACGCACGCCCGTTCGCCTTCATCCCCTGGGGCGCCGACGCCGCGTTCGGAGACCGGGACCCGTTCGCGCCGGTCAAGACGCCCGAATCGGTCAAGGCGCGCAGCCTGCTGCCCCATCGCCTCTATGCGCTGCCCAGCATCCGCGAACGGTATCGCGCGCGGCTTCGCGAGACGCTCGAAACGGCCTGGCGCGAGCCGGAGCTGCTCGCCGAGGTGGACCGCTTGCAGGCGCTGGTCGAAGACAACATCCACGTGGCGCCCCATCACTTCCAGAACGCGCTGTCCGAACTGCGACGCTTCATCCGCACGCGCCGCGCGCAGCTCGCCCCGGAGCTTGAAGGCCCGTTTCCCGAGTGGCCGCTGCCGCCGCGCGCGGCGGGTTGTCTGCGGAAAACGGGCCGCCTGGCCGCCAACTTCAGCGTGCCGCGCCGGGCCGCTTGGCCGCCCCATCCCCTGAACCACGGCAGCGTCAACCTGGTCTGGAAAACCGGCGCCTCCGACCAGACCTTTGCCGCAGCGGGCGCGGTGTCCGTGCCCGCCGCCGATGCGCGGCATTTCGGATTCCCGACCCTCGGTGTGCTGGCCATGCCCAAAGGCACGACCCGAATCCGGGGGGTGGCACTGGTCATCCAGCCCGAATTCTACCGGAACGGAGCCCACCTTCCCGTGGACGGATTCTCCGTCGGCGGCGTGGTCCTCGAAGGCGGGCTGCTGCGCCGCGACCTCAGGGTTGCCGGCATCCCGCTGGGAACGCTGCACCTGCTGGACGCGGGACAAGAACCCGGGGACCCGGTGACGGGCCGGCTGGAAGCGGACCTTTACCGTCTGCCGGAATGAGCGGGACGCGGCCCCGGGACCACCGGGGCGTGGTGCCGCGGCGCCGAAGACCGTTGCCGGTGTTGACGGGGCGCGCGCGGGGCGACGGTTGGGTTCAATTGGATTTGGGCTTGTGACGCTGCAACCCGACCGATTGCGCGATGTCCTCGAACTCCTCGCGGCTGACGTCGTCCAATTGCTTGCCGCGGGCGGACAATTTCTCGTTGATCTTGACCGCCTTCTCGGTCATCACCTCATGTGTTTCCTCTGTGCCCCCCACGAGCGTGAAATTGGGGCCGGTGGTCACCCGCTTGTGGCCGTCCGAATCCAGGCCGATCCCCAGCAGGTGCGCTTTCACTCGTTGACGCGGTTTGTCGGGCGATTGCGACATGCCACGAAGCTACGGGCTAAACCCTTCAAGTCAAGCCAAGCGCACCTCGGCGTGCGGGCTTCAGCCCGCTTCGAGCCGCGAAATGGGGCGGCTGGCGGGCAGGTTTGGCGGCGGCTGTGTCGTTCGGATCGTGAAGCGGTCCCGCGTGATGCGGAGCCGTTTGACGCCCTGTCGACGCACGGGCGCTGACGGGATCGCTTCGGGGCTGGGGCGTCAGCGCGTCCCGGGCGCGGCGGGAGGCGGCGCGCCCAGTTGCCGGGCGAGGTTGCGGGCGCGGTTGACGAACCGTTGCTCGAGGCCGTGGGCGTTGCGCTCCACCTCGCGGGCCAGGCGGGGATCAACGGGATCGAGGGCCGAGCTCAGACGCGCGGCGCGGGTCTGGATGCGGCGGGTGAGTGCGGGCACTTGGAACAAGTGGGTGAAGAGGGTGCTGACGCGCTGCAGGTAACGGGCACGCAGTTCAGGGGTTCGCAGAACCGCTTGGGCGATCAAGCCGTTGGCGTGGGGCGCGATGGGCAGGTTGGGATTGCCCAGCA
Organism: Verrucomicrobiota bacterium; assembly: GCA_016935555.1. Lineage (GTDB taxonomy): Bacteria > Verrucomicrobiota > Verrucomicrobiia > Limisphaerales > JAFGQR01 > JAFGQR01. Next base: position 33,556 of record JAFGQR010000155.1, on the reverse strand, counting down.
CTTGGTCCAGGTCGTGCGGCAAGAACACGACGCGGCCGGTCGAGAGATCGTGGTAGAGCCGGTAGTTGTGGCGGGCCAAAGTGTATCCATCCCAGTGGCACAGCATCACTTCCATCGCCATGAAGGACAGAAACCGGTCCACGTCCAGCGTCTGTTCGAGCCGCTTCACCCGCCGGGCCGGGTCCGGTTCGCGGGCGGCCGCGGCGAGGGCTTTCAGTTCGGCGTAGTCCAGCGGGCCGCGGCCTTCGGTGCGTTGGATGGGATCAGTGACGTCGCAGCCGCCCGGCTGGCCGTAGACGTTGCCGCGCGGGTGATCGAAGTGGCGGGACAGGAATTCCTTCTCGATGCTTTCCTTGAGCACATACAGGCCGAGGCGGCGCCGGTTCAATTCCACCAGGGCGTGCGTCATGTGCGGTGCCGGCACCCCGGCGGCGTTGAACAGTTCATTGCAGACCAGCTCGCTCAGGTAGGTGGCGTCCTGCACCGAGTTGTTGAGCTGGAACTTGCGCAGGCCATGAAAGTAATCGGAGGCCTCGAACCAGTCGAAATGCAGCGTGAACCCCGCCTTGCCATGCACGGGCCGGAAGCTCCCCGCCGAGCCCTTGAGATGCGCCGCCACATCGGTGTAGACCCGGTCCCCCTCGCGCACGCTCAGCGGCACATAGTCCCGGGGACGACGGTCCAACCGGGCGATGTTGGACGGGGCGATCTCGAGTTGGAGACGCACGAGCGGGGTGCGGGCGAACAACGCATCCGCCCGCGCGCGATCCTGACGCGGATCGCGGGTGCGCACGCCCGCAAAGACCAGCAGGTTTGCCCCGCCGATGCCGAGCACGACGGCCAGGGGGACCCATCGGAACGAGGCGGCGCGGGCGATGCTGAGACGGGAAGGCTTCGTTTTCACAAGGCCCGGCTAAGGGTCCCGAGGCGGCGTCTCGAGTTGTTGCGCGAGGAATTGGGCCCGTTCGGCAATGCGCCCGCGCAAGGCGCGCACGCCGATGTCGAAGGCCTCGAGTCCCGCGGCATCGTGGATCAGCCCCGGCCGGACCCGGCGCGCCAGCTTGTCGAGCTGGGACTGAAGGAGGTCCGGTCTGAAGGGGCTGTGCAGCAGTTCGATCATGGTCTGCCGGTAACGGCGCCGCCCTTCGGCAGTTTCAAGGAGCGCTTTGGCAACCAACCCTTTCCATTCGGGCAAGAGGGCGCCGGTGGGCCTGCCGAACAACTCATCCAGGCCGTGCGCGATGAACACCATCTTGTCCGTAACGGGGTCGTGGTACACCCGGTAATTGTTCCGGTTCAGGGTGTAGCCGTTGCGGTGCCACGCGAACACCTCCGCCGCGGCAAAGGCAATGAACCATGGCACGTCCAGCACGTTGCCCAGTTGGTTCACGCGCTCCTCGGGGTCGCGCTCCTCCACCGCTGCGGCCAGCGCTCTCAGATCCGACTGGTCCTGGTTCTTCTGGCCGCCGTCGCGGTCCAGCTTCTCGTTCACGTCGGCGTTGCTCCCCTCGTAGAGGTTCCCCTTCGTTTTCTTGAAATACTCCGCCAGAAAATCCCGGTTCACGGCCTGTTCGATCAGATACAAGCCCAGGTCCTTGCCGTTGACCTCGAGGCGGGCGAAGGCGATTCTCGGCGCCGGCACGCCGGCGGTCCGGAAAATGATTCCGCCCAGGGCTTTGCACACATACGTGGGATCGTCCCTCGAACTGTCCAGCGCAATGCGTGAATGCCCGTGGAACAAAACGTCGGGATCAAACTCATTGAACTTGAGCACCAGATTCGGACGGCGCGCCAATCCCGGGAATCCGCCGCTGCCCTTGACCCGAACCCCGATGGCGGCCAGCGTTGTGCCGGCTTCGCGCAGCGCGGCTTTCACGTAGGATTTCGGATCCCGCCCGAGCGCGTCCAGACCGGCTTGGGGAATCTCGAGGTTGAGGCGGCAGATCGTGGAGGCGTCAAACAACGCATCCACCCGGGCGCCGCCCGGGGAAGCGTCTGCCGCCATCAACGCCAATGCCGGGACCAAGCCGATGAAGAATCCGGCAAGCGCCTGCGTCCGGACCAAACACGTCGTTTTCATGATGCGAATACGAGTCAAGCAAAACTTGCCGCCCCACGATCATGGCCGGTTCGAACGGCCTGAGCCTGCGGCTCGCTGGAACGTTTCCTCGCGCGTCACGGTGCGGACGGCGTCGCCGAGCCTGAGCCGGGCGTCGCCGAAGGCGTGGTAGACGCGGATCTTGCCGGAGCGGCTCAGGGGTTTGCCATCCACGCTGCGAAGGGTGAACAGGACCGGGGCGGCGTAGTCGATGCCGTTCCAACTCCGGGCGTGAAAGGCGGCAAAAGTGGGGCTTTCGATGACGAATCCGTGCGGAGGCAGCAGCACGTCGCCCCCCAGCGGCGAGCGGTGGGCGTAGGGGCTCTTGCCGCCGTTGGTGACGACGTCGACGCGCTCCTGGCCGGCGCCGAAGACGGTATGCTGGACGGCGCGGTTCGGGGTAAGGAACTCGTGGCGGGTCATGGGCATTGGCGAGGTGAGTTCGTTGAGCGGGGACAGAATCTCGTAGCTATTCTTGACGAACCGATCGAGCGGGTGCAGGCCCTCGGCCCAGCCGTGAGCGGCGCCCACAAACACGCCGGCGTCGGACACGGTCTTGGGTTCTGAGGCGGCGCGCGCCTTTTCATCCTTCCAGTAGAGGTGCGGGGGGATGCTGTGGTAGTTCAAGGTGCGGCCGATGGCGATGTGATGGAGGACGTAAGGGGCGGACTGGTGGATGTCGTAGCCGTATTTGCCGTACATGGCGATGCAATCCCGGTAGACCAGTTCGAAGAGGGGCACGACCACGCCACCGACATTGCCGGGCATGGCCTTGTTGTGGTAATAGCCGCCGCTGACGCCGGTGAGGCCTTCGAAGAAGTCGCTGTGGGGGATGGCCCACTCGCGGCCGCACTCGCTGCCGAAGATGCCGAACAGCCGGCGGGCGTAATCGGAGAGGGCCTGTTTCCATTTCATGTCGTCGGCGCGGGTCATGGGGTGGGCGGGGCTGAAGCATTCGTAGAGGCCGGCGGCGTAGGTGGTGTCGATGAAGTAGGCGTTGGCCTGGCTGAGACGGCGCACGGCGGGCAGGTTTTGGGGGCGTTGGGCCAGCTCGAGAGCCTTTTCAGCGCAGGTGATGTACGCGCGCCCCCCCGCCCAGTGGCCGCCGCCGGTCATGGTGCCGTCGGCATTGCGGTTGATGAAGGACTCGTCCCACGAGGGCGCATCCACGTACATGTCCTGGTAGTTGTCGTGCAAACAAAACACATACCCGAGCCCCATCACCCGGCGCGCGCAATCCGCGAAGGCGTCGTCGCCGCCGCACTCGGGCGCAGTGGGGAGGATGTCGGGGTGTTGGTTGTCGTAACCGCGATGGATCCAGCCGCCGATCATGAACAGGACGCGGTCCAGGTTGAGGTCGCGTTTGAGGTGTTCGGCGACTTGGGCGGCCTCGTCGAAGGTCCAGTTCACACGCATGCTCAGCTCCCGCCGGCTGTCTTCGCTCATGCGGCGGCTGAGCACGCTCCAGAGCTTGTAATTGACGGCTCCAAACAGCTTGGCGCGCCCGGGGTGACCCTTGAGTTTTTCCGGCCACGGCACCAGCCAGCCCTTCTCGCGGGCGACCTGGCGATAGGCTTGGGCGATGGTGACATAATCGCCTTTGCCCAGGAGGTGGATGCGGAAGGACTTCGCGGATTTGCGCAGGACGAGGGAGCAGCTGACGGCCTGGTGGCCGTCGAGCCACGGGGCCTGGGTGACGGTGCTTTTGACGTGAGCCGCCACGTAGGGATCGTGCCACGTGACGAGGGCGGCCGCGCCGTTCTGCACCATGCCGAGCATTTCCATGTGACATCCCTCGTAGGCGAATGTGTCGAACCCGTGCGCAAACTCCAGCCCGCTGTTGGCCGGGATCAGCAAGCCCAGCCGCACCGGAACCGTCACATACCCCCCGCCCCCGTCCGTCACCCACAGCGCGTCGTCCAGCAGCCGTACGCTTTCAACCTCGAGCGCCGCGTCCGCCTCATAGTCCAGCTGCAGCACGCGCGGGTCGGAACCCAGGCGCACGCGCACGCGGAGTGAAGCGGCGGGCCGCTGGGGGTCGGGGTGAAAGGCGGCTTCGAGGGCGTCGGGGGATTCCCTGACGTCGCAGGCGCCGAGGGGGCGGGCGTTGGGTTTGCCGTTGCGCTTCAGCGTGGCTTCCGCAAAGCGGTTGGTGAAGGGATTGGACCGCCAGGTTGTCCCCGCCGCTTTGTCGAGGATCGAGTAACACCCGGTGTTCGGGTCGAGTTGGAAGCGAAGCGCTCCCGATTCCACGACGGCGGCGGCGACAGCGGCGTGGGCAAGGCACGCCGCAAGGACCAGCATGCATAACCCCAGCAACGTGCCCGATCCGCCCAGGAACCGCGTGCGGCGGGCGGCATGGGTGACGCCCACCGACCCGGGCCAGGCGGTGGGATGGGCTTGCTGGCCGGCGCAGGACAGCATCTTCATGAAGCTCGCGCGCGGCTTTCGGGCGGCCTCAGGGTACTTCCGCGGGGGATCGTGCGGGGCAAAACCCCGGGCGTATTCCGGCCATTGTCGTGCCCCACTCATGGCGGACAGATTAGGCCGGCCCCGGGAGCTGTCAAAGGTTTATCGGACGCTGCCGCAGGTCACGGCTCGAGGCGGGCGCGATAGAACATTTGCGGGGCGTTGGTGGCGGTGTTGATGACGACGGACTGGCCGCTGGGAGTGGGGGTGTCGGAGAGGGTTTGCCAGGTGACAAAGTTGGTGGAGGTGTCGACCCAATAGACACGTCCGGACTGGCCCTGGACGGTAAAGGACACGTGGCCGTCTGTCAGACGCTGGAGGTTCGCCAGGACGGGCCGGGCAAGAACCGTCAAGGTGGCGCCGGCACTTTGAACGGCGCCGACGTCGTTGCTGACGACGACCCAGTAGATGTTGCCGTGGTCGGCGGCGGTCACGGCGGGCACGGTGAGCGTGGGGCTGTGTGCGCCGGGGATGGGGGTGCCGTTGACGTGCCAGACAAAGGTGAGTATGGCGTCGCCGGTGGCCGCGACATTGAAGATTGCATCCTGGCCTTCGGTGACGGTAAGGGGCTGGGGCTGGCCGGAGATGGCCGGGGGGATTTTCACAAGGAGGGAGACGACGGCGCTGGTGACGGCGCCGGCCGCATTGGTGACGACGGCCTGGTAGAAGCCGGAATCGGCGACCTGGGCGTTGTCGATGCCCAGGCTGGAGGCGATCGCGCCTTCGATGGGGGCCGCGTTGAAGAGCCATGCGTAGGCGAGCGGTTCGGAGCCGGTGGCGCTGACGCTCAGAACCACATTGCTGCCGGCGGGAACAGTGAGGCTGGGGGGCTGCACGGCGACGATCTCGGGCGGCACCAGGACGGTCAGGGTGGCCGCCGGACTGGTCACCGCGCCGGCCGCGTTGGTGACACGCACGCGGTATTCGCCGGCGTGGAGCGGGCTGGCCGCAGCCAGGTGGTAAGTCGACGCGGTGGCGCCGGCAATCTCGGCGTTCTCGAAAAACCACTGATACGACAGGGGCGCAGTCCCGTTCGCAGTGACGGAAAACGTCACGGGCTGGCCCGCGATGACGGTCTGGCTTTGGGGGGCGGTCACGAGGGTGGGGGCGACGACGGCACCGGGGGCGTTGGTGACCCCGGCGGTGGGAGCCTGGCCGCGCCAGTGGAGCGGCTCGTTGCCGTAAGCCGACGCGGTGAGACGCTGCAGCGAGGCGCCGCCGCCATCCACGCCGTTCGTAGGCCATGGCGGATCATCCGTGTAGGCCACCCGGTCCACCACCACATACGGCACCAAACCCGCATCCGGACCCGGGTCGGGCTGCGGGGTGTCGGGACGACACAGCGCGACGGTTTCGCCGGCGTTGTCGAGGCGCCCCAACCACGGCCCATAGACGGGCACCGCAGGATCGACCCCGTATCGCGCGCGGAACCCGGCGAGGGCGACGGGGTCGAGTGCGGGATCGAAGTTGACGACGAGGCAATAGGCGCCGGCGGGGAGGCGGCTGCCGGGGGGGAACTCGAACCGGACGGCATCCTGCAGTTTCCATGCGTTGGTGGGATGGGCGGGATCGTACAAAAGAACCTCCTCGGATGTAAAATTCAGCAGTTCGACGAACTCGGCGTCGGGATTCTCCTCCGCCGCGCCGCCCTCAAAAGACACCGGATGATACATGATCTCGTTGATCACCACCGGCCCAACCCGCGGCGCCGCGTTCGACGCGCCCGCGCCGGTCCGGAATTCCTCGAGAGACGCCGGGGTGTCGGCGCCGAAGGTGCGGGCGGCCAACGGCCCAAAGTCCGCGCCGATGCTGGTGGGGATGCGTCCCTGGGAAACGCCGTTGGCCGACGGGCCAAACGTGACGAAGGTGCGGTAGCCGGTCAGGTTGCCGCCGGTGGTGGCGGCCGAGAGGTGGACCTGGTCGCCGCGCGCCGAGCTCAAGGCGAAGCTGGGGGGCACCCCCGGCTGGGGATTGAACTGATATTCGTAGAAGACGCGGAAGCCGCCGGCGGGGATGGGGGGTCCGGCGGGGATGAGGTATTGCTGGAGGTCGCGTTCGCTATGACTGAGGTACCAGCCGGAGACATCGGCCGGCTCGTCGGCAAGGTTGTGCAATTCGATGGCGTCTTCGAGCACGTTGTCGGCATGGGCGAGCACCTCGTGGATGACCACCGACGGGAGGGGCAGATAATTGGCGCCGCCGGGCGAGGCGCTGACGGGGAAGGCGGCGATGGTGGCGGCGCTGTCGGGCAGCCGTCCTTGCGAGACGTCCGGGTTCTGCTGGCCGACATCGACGGCATCGATCAGGGCGAGCGAGGGCGCATAAAGGCGCAGCGTTTCGGCGAGGCCGTCCAGGGCGAAGTTCACGTGGTCGGGGCCGAGGCCGGCGTCGGCATCGGCAATCCACACCACCCAGTCGTGGGCGCCGACGAAGCTCAAGGGGCCCACGCGGAAGCGGGTGAGGCCCGGCATCGAGGGGTCATCGGTGAGATAGGCGCCTTCGAGGTTGACGGGGAGGGCGCCGCGATTGTGGAGTTCGAACCAGTCCGGGCCGTTGGTGGACGCCGCGAGCCACTCGTTCACGCGCAGGTCGCTCAGCGGGCCTGTTGCGGCGGCGGGGGCGTTGTACTGGCCCGGGGTGGGGGTGGTCAGCAGGCGCCACTGGCCGCTGAGCCGCCCGATGGACTGGTCGGCGAGTTGGAACCCGTATTCGACGGCATCGATGCGCTGGCCCTGCGCATTGAACAGATACACGCCCCCGCCCGAGCGGTTCAAGGCGAAGCCGGTGTTCAGAGGACCGGCCGCGCTCGTGGAGGCGGGTCTGGAGGAGTCGCACCAGAGGACCAGTTGCCCGTGGCCCTCGAGGGTGGTGCCGGCAGGAACCACCCACGCGCCCGACGCGGACGGCGAGTCGGCGAGCCGCAGGCCGCCCAGGTCGGCGGCGGTTGCGGCGGGGTTTTCCAGCTCGATCCAGTCGGCGTATTGGCCCCAGGGGCTGACCGTGGCGGACTGGTTGCGGGCGAGCACCTCGTTGAGGTGCGGACCGGTGTAGGAGGCGAGGTAGTTGCTGGCGGCCGGGCTGGAACTGAGCGGGAAACTCACCACGCCGCCGGTGCCGTTGGGCAGCCGCCCTTCGGACACGTTTTCCATTTGAACCCCGTAAATCACCTGGTCCAGCGGCGCGCCGGTTTCGTCGTAGAGCAGGATGGCGCCTCCTTCCTTGGGCAGGTTGAAGCCCAGGTGGTCCGGTCCGGGGTTGCCGTCGGCGACGAGCAGGGCGAAGCCGCGCGGGGCAAGGAAGGAGAGGGAGAGCACCCGGTCGAGCGCGTTGCTTGTGGCGAGGTAGATGCCGCGCAGGCCGGCGGGCAGAGTGCTGGACACGTTGTGCAACTCGATCCAATCCGACCCGCCCGGCGGCGCATTGGCCAGCCACTCGTTGAGGACCAGACTTCCCGTGCCGGCAACCGGCGCCGCCCGGTTGGCCGCCCCGGGCGTCGGCAGCGTCAGCGTCCAGTCGCTCCCGACACGTCCGATCGAGAAATCCGCCAGTTGCGGGCCGAAGGAGATGGCGTCGAGGCGGTTGGTGTGGGCGTCGTAGAGGGCCAGCGTTTCGCCCTCGCACGCCAGCGCGAAGCCGGTGTTCAGGTCGGGTCCGGCGGCTGTGGAGGCCGGCTGGGTGGCGTCGCACCACACGACACGAAACTCGCCCGGGTTCAGAATCACGCCGGCGGGGAACACGAATTTTCGCGGGTCGCCGCTGTCGGTGAGGCTCCAGCCGGAGAGGTCGATGGGAGTGGCGCCGGCGTGATGGAGTTCGATCCAGTCGGGGTAACCGGCGTCGTGGGGGACGGCGGTGGCGTTGGTGGCCATCAGTTCGTTGAAGACAACGGCGGGGGCGGGCAGGGACGGGTTGCCGAGGCCGGGGGACCCGTTGAGGCTGGCGCTGGCGCGCCAGTTGGCCGGATCATTCGGGTCGCCCTGGGGATTGATCACCTCGAGCGACCAGCCCAAACCATCCGCCGCCTCCGGCCATCCGCCGCCATCGGAGTAGGTGACGGCGGTGACGAGTTGGGCGCCGAAGTAGATGGCGATGCGTTCGCCGCCGTTGTTGAGGTTGCCATCGAACCAGCCGGCGACTGGGACGCCGGGGTAGCGGGCGATCCAGTCGTTGGTGGCAATGTTGGAGCCGAGCACGATGCGGGCGCCGGGGTTGAGGGTGTAGCCGACGGGGAACTGGAAGGAGATGCCATCAAAGGTGTAGTAGCTGAGGTCCAGCTTGGTGGCGCCGATGTTTTGGAGTTCGAGAAACTCGAAGCGGCTGCCGGCGCTGCCCGCGGGCGTGGGATGGTACATGAGTTCCGTGATGCGCAACGGCACGCCCAGGCTGCCCACGGTGAAGGTGGCTTCGGTCAACGCGCTCCAGGTCGTGCCGCGCAGGAGACGGGCTTTGACGGTCACCGTGTCCGTGAGCACCACCGGGCTGCCGGCCACATGCGGGATGGCGGCCGGCCACACCGCGCCGGTGCCGTAAACGCGCGGATCGTCGCCGGTGGTGGTGTAGTAAACGGTGCCGTCCGGCTCCTGGTTGGTCAGGAACAGGCTGTAACCCGCGGGGACGCGCCCGCTGACGGCGCTGAAGCGGGGCGCGTCGCAAGCGGTGCCCGGGTAAAGGCCGGCGGCGCGCAACTGGCCGAGCAGGACGGTGCCGCGGGAGGGGAAGTAGCCGGTGTTGAGGGAGGTGTTCCAGACGTCGTCGTGCGGGTCGAGCTGGATGGCGCGGCCCAGGAGACAGTCCAGCTGCTGGACGTAATCGCGATCGCGCAGCAGCGGGTTGTTCGAACGGTCCACGCTGGTGCTGCCCGAGTCGCCCCACCGCGCCGACTCGCACAGCAGTGAGGACCAGATTTCATTGACGCGGCGCATGAAGAAGCCGGCGGGGCGGTTGCGTTCCGGCCGGGCGGGATCCCAAACCGGGTGGGCCGGGTCGACGTAGAACACGCCGTCCTCTTGGAAGAAGTGTTTGTTGACGTGGTCGGCGAACCGCAACTTGTACTCGGGGTTGGCGAGGAGTTTGGCGTGGATTTCCGCCGGGGACCCGCTGTTTTGGACGCCGGTGACATTCTGGTTGATGTGCTCGAAGGCGTGTTCGGTGTCCCAGGAGATGAATCGCCACTTGGCATCCGGGACGCGCCGGCGGAGGGCGTACCAGTTATGCTGGGCCCAGTCTTCGTTGCCGACGTAGAAGTGCAGGAGCATGTAGTCGATGAGCCAGGGCAGGTCGAGCACGCCCTGGAGGGCCTCGTAGTTGGCGTTGTTGGCCAGCCCGGCGCGGGCCAGCGACAGCATGGAGTTGTAGGCGGTGAGATTGCCGTCCACGAGCGTCGTGGCGGTGTGCTTGAGCACGTCGTATTCGTCGTCGTCACCCCCGAAATAGGAGGCGCCGAAGTTGTTGTCAGGCCGCTCGTGCATGATGTGCATGCCCCAGTAGAGGCCGTTCAGGTAGACGTGGACGGCGCGGCCATGGAAGGAAACCGCGCCCATGGCTTTTTGGAGGTCGCTGGCGACCTGGTCGTGGATGCAGGTGGCGGTGATGCGTTGCTGCTCGGTGCTGGAGCCGCCGTTGTAATGCCACCAGTGGTTCAGACCCGCATCGAGAATGACCGTGTTGTATTCGGTGACCGGCGAGTCCGGGAACAGCGGGTATTCGAGGTTGCGCATGCCGAAGTCGCCCTTGAACAGCAGGCGCAGGGACAGCTTCTTGGATTTCCAGCTGCTGCCCGCGTCGTCGGGGCTGGTGCCGCCCTGGATTTCCATGCCCGCAGGCGCACTGAACGCTTCGCCGTCGGGCAGCAACATCTGCACATTGACCGGCTGCTGGTTGCCGCGTTTGAGCTTGCGCACGTAAACGCCCTGGTTGGTCCCGAAGATCAGGTTGACATCGCTTACGATGGAGAGGGTGGCGATGTTGGTCAGCGCCTGGCGCGCCTCGGCCAGCAGCGCCGGCGAGTTCAGGACTTGCGGGTCCATTTCGTAATCGGCGGGGATGTCGTTGCGTTCCGCGGACACCCAGTAGGAGGGGAACCCGGCGGGGTTGGGAGGCTGGTAGACGACATACTCCGGAAACACGTAGGTGTGCGTCAGCGTCCGGGACGGCAGCCAGCCGGTCTTCAAGGCCGCCGCGCGCAGAACCGTCACCGCCCTGGCCGCATTGCCCGTAATCGGGACCGGGCCGGAGTAGAGGATGCCGCCGCTCTCCGGCGAGCTCCCGTCCAGGGTGTATCGGATCGTCGCCCCGGGCGTTTCGATGGCCAGGACCACCGAGAACGGCTGGTTGAAGAACCCGCTGTTCACCGACGCCTGCGGCATGCTCACCACGCCCGCAAAAGACGGAGAGGCCGGGTTGGCGGCGCCCGGCGTGACGGCGTTGGTGGGGAAATAGGCGAGAGTCCCGCTCGGGAGGTAGCCGTAGGAGATGTTCTCCCGTTGCTCGGGGTATTCCGGCGCGTATTCGCTGGCGGCGACCTGGGGCAAGCCGGCGCGATACAACCCCAGGTATTCGCCAAACTGGTTGAGCCGGAAATTCGTGTGCAACGGCGCGCCGTTGGTGGCGTAGTCCTTGCCGGAGGCAAACACCACCAGGTACTGGCCGGGATTGAGGTTCGTGTTCGGGAAAAGCCAGAGGCCCGGCTGGGTGGGATCGGTGGTCAGGCTCCAACCCAGGAGCCGCACCGGCGCGGCCCCGCGGTTATGCAACTCGATCCAATCGTTGGCGTCGCCCTCGGCATCCTGAAGCTTCTCGTTGCGAAACCAGTGCGCGGCAACCTCGTTGATGACGACGTCGGCGGCAAGCACGGCGGGGTCGACGGTGTAGCTCCATGTCACCGCCACAAACGCGCTCCGCACGCTCGCCTGGTCGGTGATGCCGTGGCTCGGATCCCAGCTCACCGTGGCGGGCCCGGCGCCGGCGCCGGCGAATTCGAAGCGGTAGGCGGCGGTGCCGGTGGGGACGACGCTCAGGGCGGGCTGCCCATTGACCCGCAAGTCGGCCGCGTCGACCCCCAGCACCGGTTCGCTGAACGTCACTTCGATCTGCGTCAGACTCCCCACCGCCGCGTTGGGCGTCGGAAGCACCGTGACCAGCGTCGGCGGCGTGCTGTCCACCATGTCGTATTCCCACGACGCCGAAGGCACGGTTTCGTCGAAGTGGTTGCCGTTGGTGTCGCTCACGGAATGGTTGATGTCCCACATGATTTGCACCCGGCCGGCGGCGGGCTGGTTGAACGAGAAGGTCCATCGGCTGCCGGAGCCGGACACGGCGGTCGCGGAATCGCCGTTGACCAGGAAATCCTCAGCAACGACGCCGATCACGGGTTCGTCGAAGGTGACGGTGACTCGGGACAGGTTGGTGACTGTGGTGTTGGGAGGGGGGTCCACGGCCGACACCACCGGGCTGACCAAGTCCGGATACAGCGCAAGGAGGGCCACATCAATTCGGAAATCGTTGTCCGTCGCCGCCCACGGCCGGTTGAACGCCTGGACGGCAATCAGGTTGGTGCCCGGGCGCAGGTCGGCCAGCGACAGGGAGAAGTCGCCGGTTTCATTTTCCGCCGCGGGCAGAAACGCCGTGCTGTTGTAGGCGATGCGGCCCGGGTAAAGGGTGCGCATCTGTTTCACGTAGACGCCGTTGATCCAGACCACCCAGCCGTCGTCGTGCCGCGTCGCCAGCCGCAAATCGATCATCCCGTTGGTGTCGGTGACCACGAACTCCTGCCGCAGGTAGAGCGTGGTGTAATTGCTGAGCATGTCGCTGAGAATGGTGCCGCCGGTCAACTCGTCGTCGCCCCCGAGCGTGTTGGTCCCGAAGTGGAACGGTGCCTCCCCCGCCCGCCACCCCGAATCGTCAAAGCCCGGCTCCCGCCACGCGTTGGTGGGCGAGGAGGCCTCGCTCATCCCCTTGTAATAGCGCCAGGACGACCCAAAGGCCACCAGCGCCTGGACGGGATCCCGCGCCGGCACCACGGTGTACGTCCACGACCACGCCGTGTGGTCAAACACATTGGGAGGGGCCGCCGTGTCCGTAATCTGATGGTCCGGATTCCACGAGACGATCACCGTGCCGCTGCCCGGGTCGGGGAAGCTGAACAGGAAGGTCTTGGCGCCCAGCGCGACCAGATTGGTGGCGGGCTGACCGCCAATCCACAAATCCGCCGCGTCAACCCCCAGCACCACTTCGCTGAACTCCACCTGGATCTCCGTCAGCCCGGGCACCGTCGCCGACGGTGCCGGGCTGCGGCCGATCAGCGTGGGCGGGGTCAGGTCGGCCAGGGTGTAATGCCAGCGGTTGGCGTCGGCGGTTTGATCCAGGCGATTGCCGTTGGTGTCGGTCAGCGTATGTCCGGCAAGCCACTGGAACTGAACGGTACCGGGCGCGGGCTGGGGCAGCATGTAGGTGTAGGTGTCGCCCGAACCGGTCACGGTTGCGCAGGCGTAGCCATTGGCAAGCAAATGGGCGGCCACCACGCCGGTGACCGGCTCGCTGAAGGTGACCGTGACCTGCGTCAGGTTGGTGAGATGCGCTCCGGGCTCGGGATGGACCGCGGTGACGACGGGCGGGGCGACGTCCGCCAGGAACGCCGTCAACTGGACGGCAACGCGGAAGTCGTCGTTGGTCCACCGGTGGTTGAACGCCTGGACGCACAGGATATTGGTGCCGTCACGCAGCCCGCCCGCGACATTGGCCAGGATGCTGTATTCGTAAAGACTCTGGGCTGTGTCGCGATCGCTGCCGGCGTTGTTGGTGAACGCGCACGCGGTGGCGGAGGCGCCGATGGCGCGCCCGAGTTGGCCGTTGATCCATCCCACGAGCCCGTCATCGACATACACACCGAACTTCAGATCCACCAGGCCGTTGGTGCGGACCACAAACGGGTGGCGCATGTAGACGCAGCCGTAGTTCCCTTGCATGTCGTCCAGGATGGTGCCTCCCGTCACCCAGTCGTCGCCCCCCACCGCGTTGGTGCCGAAGTGCAGCGGCGTCGCCCCCTCGAGCCATGCCGCGTCATCGAATTGAACCTCGCGCCAGGCGTTGGTCGGATCCGACGCCTCGGTGAACCCCTTGAAGTAGCGCCACGTGGCATTGCTGGAAACCAGGACCTGGGGGATTTGGGCCGTGGCACCCGCGGCCATCGTCACCACACACAACAACACAACAAAGAATCGTTTCATAGCTGCGATGACCTACTTGTAGCATGAAATGCACCCATTGTCAGTTCCAATTCGCATTTCCCGGCGCTCGGGCGACCGCCAGCCGAGCACGTAAACAACGCGCTCAGCGCCAAGCCCATGCGACCAATCACGCCCCCGCCCCAGCCCCCGGCCGGCCCCGCTTGGGCGATCCCCCTGAAGGTCGCGGCAGCGAAAAAGATTGTGTTCGGCGCGGGGGGCTGCCTAGGTTTTGCGCGCGATGCAGAAAACGTTCGCGGCATTGGGGTTTTCGGGCCGTCTGTTGGCCGTGGAGGGGCTGGACGGGTCGGGCAAGTCGACGCAGGTGTACCTGCTGAAGCGGTGGCTCGAACTGCAGGGGGTCAAGGTGTATTTCAGCGAGTGGAACTCGTCCGAGATCGTCAAGGCGTCCACAAGCAAGGGCAAGAAGCGCGAGCTGCTGACCCCCACCACGTTCAGCCTGATTCACGCGACGGATTTTGCGGATCGCTACGAGCGGCACCTGGAGCCGCTGCTGCGCGCCGGTTACGTGGTGCTCTGCGACCGTTACGTGTTCACCGCCTTCGCCCGCGACACGGTGCGGGGCTGCCCGTCGGAATGGGTGCGGGGCATCTACGATTTCGCGCCGCTGCCCGACCTGACCTTCTTCTTCAAGGCGCATCTCGAGGTGTCGCTGCACCGCATTCTGGACGGGCGCCCGAAGCTCAAATACTTCGAAGCCGGCATGGACCTGCACCTGTCTCCGGACCCCTACGAGAGCTTCAAGATCTTCCAGGGCCGCATCCTCGAGCAGTATTTGGCGATGAGCGCCGAGTTCGGGTTTCTGGTGATCGATGCGGATCAGCCGATCGAAGCGCAGCAGACCACGGTGCGCAACCTGGTGGCCCACAAGCTGAAGCTGGAGCAGTTCCAGCGCCGGCACCCCCTGCCCGCCAGCGCCCCGCAGCGAGACCGCAGGCTGCGAACCACCGACATTCTGGACCCCGAACCGTTTGAGGAATGAAACGACAATTTGACACGCGCGTCATTCTGCCCCGGCGGACGCCGCGGCGGTGGTATGGGCAGGGCATTCCCGGCGTGAACCTGGACACGCTGGCGGGCAAACTGATCGTGGTGGAAGGCGCCGATGGCAGCGGGCGCTCGACGCAGATTGCGCGTCTGGTGGAGTGGCTTGAGGCCAGCGGACACGCCACGGTGCAGGTCGGCCTGAAGCGCTCCACGCTTGTCAGCGCCGAGTTGGAAGTGGCCCAGAAAGGCAACACCCTGAGCCATGCCACCCTGAGCCTGTTCTACGCCACCGACTTCGCCGACCAGATGGAGAACATCATCCTGCCCGCGCTCAAGGCCGGGGCCATGGTGCTGTCCGACCGCTACATCTACACCCTCATGGCCCGGGACATGGTCCGCGGCATCGACGAGAAATGGCTGAAAAACCTGTATGGCGTCGCGCTGGTGCCCGATGCGGTGTTTTACCTGAACGTGCCCCCCGAGGAACTGGTGCAGCGCAACCTGGCCAAGAACGCCTCCCTGGATTACTGGGAAAGCGGCATGGACCTGGGGCTGTCGCGCGACATGTTTGACAGTTTCCTCAAATACCAGACGCTGCTCACCACCGTCTTCAAACGCATGCAAACCACCTACGGCTTCACCATCGTCGATGGCAACCGCAGCGTCGAGGCCGTGTTCGCCCAACTGAAGAAACGGATCGAATCCGCGCTCGGAAACCCCATCCATTCCCGCCGCCATGCCTGAGCCGTCCCGCCATTATGTGGGCGTGGATTTTGGCGCGACCAAGATCTACGCCGGCGTGTTCAACGCATCGATGAAATGCATCGGCACCGCCCGCTTCAGCACCAAAGCCCAGCGCGGCCCCGACGCGGTCATCCGCCGGATCGGCCGCTGCGTGCAGGACGCCATCGACGAATGCGACCTGGACCTCAAAACGGTCGCCGGCGTGGGCATCGGCGCGCCCGGCGCGGTGGATCCGCAGAGCGGCACTGTGATTTTCGCGCCGAATCTTCCGGACTGGAGGGACATTCCCCTCAAGGAGAAGCTGGAAAAGGACCTCGGCGTGCCGATCCAGGTCGAAAACGACTGCAACGTCAACATGCTCGGCGTCTACGAAGTCGAACTGCAATCCAAACCCAAACACGTCTTCGGCATCTTCCTCGGCACCGGCATCGGCGGCGGCATCATCATCAACGGCCAACCCTACGCCGGCTTCAACCGCGCCGCGGGCGAAGTCGGCCACATGGTCATCCTGGTCGACGGCCCCGAATGCGGCTGTGGCAACAAGGGCTGCTTCGAGGCCCTCGCCAGCCGCACCGCCATCTTCAAGCAGATCAAGTCCGCCGTCAAAGAAGGCAAAAAAACCATCCTCACCGACCGCTTGGGCAAGGACCTGGCCGACTTGCGCAGCGGCGACCTGCGCAAGGCCATCCGCAAAGGCGACAAAGTGGTCGAGAAAATCATCGAAGACGCCGCCAGATACACCGGGGTGGCCGTGGGCAACATCCTCAACCTCTTCAACCCCGAAGTCGTCGTCCTGGGCGGCGGACTCATCGAAGCCCTCGACGACGAAATGATGCCCCTCATCATCAAAACCGCCCGCGACCACGCCCTCCCCGGCACCGCCAAAGGCATCGACATCCGCGCCTGCACGCTGGGGGACGACGCGGGCATCACCGGCGGCGCCGTGCTGGCCCGCCGCTGCGCCAAACCCTAGCGCCCCGCGGCTCGCGCAAAACGCTTCTTTACACCGCGCCGCCTTCCCCGTAAACTCCGTCCCATGGCATCGCAATTCGATCCGTCCGAGTTCGTCGATGACGATTTCCCGCCGGTGAAAAAACCGGCGTCGGGACCCGAAACGACGGCCAGCCCGAACCCGTTTACCGACTCCGCTTCTGGCCGGCCCGTGTCGCGCGAGGATGTGGAAACCCGCGTGACGGAAATGCACCAGAAACTGGCTGAACTGAAGCAGGCCCAGCAGGAACTCGAACGGGAACGATCCTCCCTCGAGGAATTGCGCCGCCGCCAGATCGAATTCAGCAAGGGCCGCGAGGAGATGCTCGAACACCTCACCCGGGGCGTCGGCTTGCTCGAAGACGCCGAGTTCGCCGCCCGGCGCGATGCCGAGCAGATGAGCCGCTCGCTGACGGAGTTCCGGGAGGCGCTGGGCAAAATCCAGGCCATCCAGGAGCAGTCCTGGACCCAGGAAAACCTCAATATCGAACTGACCCGCGCCCTCACCATCATCGAAAACGCCCGCATGGAATGGAACGCCGCACGGCTCAAGTTCCCCATCCTGTCAGGCGAAGCCGGGGCGGACGCGGGAAAATCGGCGTTGCCGGGCGGTCCGGTGCAACAATTGCTTCCACAACAAAGTTATGCGGAACTCTGCAAACTGGGGTTGGCGATCACATGGCCGCTGGCACTGCTTGCCCTGGCCATCTTTGTGGTCCTCTTGCTCCGTCTAAACTGATTGCGTGCCATGGGATACTTCTCCAAAAAGACCGACCCCCTCTCGCAACGGGCTCGGGCGCTTCACCGCCAAATCGCCTCCCTCGAAGCCCAGATCCAACGCCTCACCGCCCAACAGCAAACGGCACCCCCCAATCCCCACCCCCGCCGCACCGCCACCCGCCCTTCCCCTGCCCGCTCCGCCCCGCCCTCCGAACCCCTTTTCGAAGACCTTCCGCGCCAGGGATTCCGCCGCGCCACCCCGCAACGCAAGGCCGCGCCCGACCGCGAGAACGCCCCGTCGGCCGCGCCGCCGCGACCCGCCCGCAAGCTCGCCAGGGACGTCAAAGCCCCCCCCGGCTCCAATGCGCAGCTGGTCAATTACCTCGCCGCCGGCAGCATCCAGGGACTCCGCCCGCTCCGCTACGAAAAGCGCGTCGCCCGGAACCGGTTCCTGTTCCTGGTCGTGTTCCTCGTCCTGCTGCTGCTGGGCATCCTCACCTCCTTCATCCGCTACTGAGCCGCCCTTTCGCGGCCAGTCTTCTTCGGTTGCGGCTGCGCTGCTGTGGGCCTTTTGCGCCTTTTCGCGGCCCTGTTTTTCCGGTTTCGCCCCGGCGCCCGGACGTGTATAAGGGCGCCATGCATGCAACCCAATCCCGCCGCGCGTTTCTCCAACAAACTGTCCTGACTGCCTCCGCCCTTTGGCTGGCAGGCCCGTTGCGCAGCCTGGGCAAGGTCTCTCCCAACGAGAAACTCAACCTGGGCGTCATCGGCGTCAGCGGACGCGGCGCCGCCAACCTTCAGGGCGTTTCCGGGGAAACGATCGCCGCGCTGTGCGACGTGGATGAGCGGGCGCTGGCGGCGGCCGCGGAACGGCATCCCGGCGCGAAGACGCACGTGGATTTTCGAAGGCTGCTGGACCAGGCGGACCTGGATGCCGTGGTCATCAGCACCCCGGACCACACCCATGCCGTGGCCGCCATGCCCGCGCTCAGGAGCGGGCGCCATGTCTACTGCGAGAAACCCCTGACCCGCACCGTGTCCGAATGCCGGCGGGTGACGGAGGCCGCGCGCCGGCACCGGTGCGTCACCCAGCTCGGCACCCAAATCCACGCGGAAAGGAATTACCGGCGCGTCGTGGAACTGATCCGCAGCGGCACGATCGGCCGCGTCGCCGAAGTCCATGTCTGGGTCAACGTCACCTATGGCGGCCGGGACCTGCCCGCCGACCGGCCCGCACTGCCCCCGCATCTGCACTACGATCTCTGGTTGGGCCCCGTGCCCGAGCGGCCCTACCATCCCGCCTGGGTGCCGTTCGCCTGGCGCAACTGGTGGGCGTTCGGCGGCGGCGCGCTGGCCGACTTCGGCTGCCACTACATGGATCTGCCCCACTGGGCGCTGGGCCTGACGCATCCCCAAAGGATCGAAGTGCTCGACGGCCCGCCGGTCCACCCCGAATCCACCCCGCCGTGGCTCATCGTCCGCTACACCCACCCCGCCCGCGGCGACCAGCCGCCCGTGCGCGTCACGTGGTACCACGGAGGCAAACACCCCGCCCTCCTCACCCCGACCCAATACGAGCAGTGGAAGAGCGGCGTGCTGTTCGTCGGCGCCAAAGGCCAGCTCATCGCCAACTACGGCGCCCATGCCCTCTGGCCCGAGGCGGATTTCAAGGACTTCAAACGCCCCGAACCGTTCATCCCGAACTCCATCGGCCACCACCGGGAATGGATCGATGCCATCAAGAACCGGCGCCCCACCACCTGCGCGTTCGACTACTCGGGCCCGCTGACCGAGACCGCCCTGCTGGGAAACGTCGCGTTCCGCGCAGGCAAGACGCTCGAGTGGGACTGGAAAAAGCTCGAGGCGGCCGGTTGCCCCGAGGCCACCCCCTACATCCAACACCACTACCGCCCCGGCTGGCAGCTGTGAGCGCCCCGCGCGCCACCCAGGCATCCGTGGGGTGGAGCGACAACTTCCGGACGCACCGGCTCGCCGTCCATCCCTAATTCCCATTGACGGCGAGCGGGGCACGGATCACCCTTCGCTATTAGACATCGTCCACTAGCACTCGATGACGACGCGCCCCTCGAATCCCCGCCGGTTTGCGCAGTCCCCTTGCACAGGCAGGCACCTGGACAAGTTGCTGCGCGCTGCGATCCTGACCGTGCTGGCCCGGGAGTCCCTCCACGGCTACGAACTGGTCAACCGGCTGCGGGGTCTGCGCTTGTTCCAGGGGCGCAAACCGGATCCCACAGGCGTCTACCGCCTGATCCGGCGCATGGAGCGCGAGAACCTGGTGCGCTCGATCCTGCAGCGGTCGACGGCCGGACCCGCCAAGCGCTCGCTTCGACTCACCCCCCACGGACGGTCAGGTGCAACTCCGCGGCGTGTCCCGATCCGAACGCCATCGGCAGGCGCTTGCGGCCCTTCGCAGGGTGCGGCTTTCCGACACCGTGGCCGGGAGCTATGCGCACGAACTCTCGGGCGGCATGCGGCAGCGGGTCGCGTTGGCCCGCGCGCTGTGCGTCGACCCGTGTCTGCTGCTGATGGATGAACCGTTTGCGCGACTGGACGAACCCACGCGGCATGAGCTTCAAGACGAGCTGCTGGAGCTGTGGCATGGCGGCCGGCAAACCATGCTCTTTGTCACCCACAGCCTCGAGGAAGCCGTGTTCCTGGCCGATCGGATCGTGGTCATGACCTTTGGCGCCGCCGTGGTGGACCTGCGCGTGCCGTTGACCCGTCCGCGCGACCGGTTCTCGACCGGCTTCATGGACGTGCTGCGCGAACTCCGCCAGATCCTCACGCCGCGCCCGCCCCCACCCCGAATGCATCCCCCCGATGATTGAGGCGCGCCGCGCGGCCGTGGACCGGTCCGTCAGGGTCCGGACGCGCCCCCCGTGGCGGGGCATGGGGCGCGACGGGATGCGCGGCGGGCTCACGATTTGTGCGCGCTGAGCTGTTTGCGGACCTGCTCGATTTTCTTGTCGACGCTGGAACGCAGGTGGGGGATGGCGGTGCCCAGTCGCGTGTAGATGTTCAACGCGGCTTCCCATTGGGCGGCTTGCTCCGCCAGCAGGCCCGCGTTCATGGCGGCCTCCTTGAACCAGAACGGATCCGGCGTTTCGCCGGGACGCAGGTTTTTCTCGATGACCAGCTGGTAATAATGGTCGAAGGCAGCCTTCAGCAGGGCGGTTTTTCCCGGGTCGTCCCTGGTCTTGGCCATGAACTTGAGCGCGTGTCCGATGCCGACGCCGGCCTGGGAGCGGGCGGTGACGTCGGCGTCCGGCGCCTGAAGGACGCGATGGTAGGCGTTGGTGGCGCTCTCGTATTGTTTGGCGTCCGCGCTGCCCATCTGGAGGAAGCAGTCCCCCATGCGGCCCCAGGCGCGGGGCACGAGGTGGTTGGTGGGAAAGAGCTGGGGAATCTTGCTGAACGCCTCCCGGGCCAGCACGAACTTGTGGATCGGTTTGCCCGGGTCCCCGTCCTGATGGACAATGGTGTCGCCCAACGCGAAAAACGCCTCGGCAGCCACGTCCGGCGCGTAGCGGACCGCGTTGTTGTCATTGACCACCGCCGTGAAATGATCGTAGGCGTCCTTCCAGCCCTGCCGGGCAAACGCGGCGCGCCCGGCCATCATGCGCGCGGTGTAGGCGAAGTTGGTGTTTTGGGAGAGGAGCTTGTGTTGGAAATGTTTCTCGGCGTTCACGAAGTCCTTCTGGCCGTAAAAGTGGGTGCCGATCCAGAACTGGGCGCGCGGGGCCAGTTCGTCCTGCGGGAACCGGGCGACGAAGTTGGTGAATAGCGCCAGGGCGTTCGTCAGGTCGCCCGCCTGGTAATGGGCCCAGGCGCGATTGAACTCCGCCCGGGCCCGAAGGGCGTTGGTGGCAAAAGGACGCGCCAGCCAGGCGGTGTATTGAGCGATGGCCCCGGCCCACTGCTTTTCCTCGAGATATGTGCGCGCAATCGCCAGCTCAACCTCCGGAATGAGCGGCGACGCCGGCAGTCGCTTGGCGAGTTCGGTGAACAGGGCGCGGGCCTCGGCCGGCTGATGGGCTTGGGTGAATCCCTGCGCCACCAGCAGCATCCCCCGGTCGCGAAGCACACTATCGGGAAACCATTCCAGCAGCCGTTTCATGGCGGACTCGGCTTCGGCGAGGCGGCCCAGCTGAAGGCTGACACGCAGCGATTGGTAGAGGGCATGGTCGCCCAGGGTGTTGCGGACGCGCGGGAACGCCTCGAAATCGCTGACGACGGACTGGTAATGGCGCCAGGCGTTGGTCAGATCGTTCAATTGAAACTGCACATCGGCCAGCTTGAACCGCGCCACGGCCAGGTCCTCCGACATCGGAAGCCGTTCCGCAGCCTGCGCAAACGCCGGCAGGCTCTCGGCAATCTTCTTGTCCAGCCACAAACACCACCCCCGGCATAAGTGCGCCTTGCCCAGCCAGGGGCTGTTCGTGAACGCCCCAATCAGCCGGTCGAACGCCGCCAGCGCCGCCGCCAGGTGATTCGTTCCCGCCAGCGGCGACACCGCGTTCGTGCCGGCAGCCGGCGCGTTCGTGAGTGCCTCGGCCGGCAGGGACGCGCCGCCCGCCGCCAACCGCAAATGCACCTCGCCCAGCGTCAACAACGTTAGGTCCGCCGCGGCGTCCTGGGGATGCTTCGCCAGAAATTCCTGCAGCCGCCGGGCCGCCTCGGGAATGTTCCCCTGCGCCAGCCGCAGTTC
Source organism: Verrucomicrobiota bacterium (assembly GCA_016935555.1). Classification (GTDB taxonomy): domain Bacteria; phylum Verrucomicrobiota; class Verrucomicrobiia; order Limisphaerales; family JAFGQR01; genus JAFGQR01. The sequence goes on along the minus strand of JAFGQR010000155.1, from coordinate 11,577 downwards.
GATCGCGTGCACGGCCGCGGTGCGACGGTAGGCCGCCGGCACGGTCTCGGCCAGGTTCTGCTCGTAGGTCTGCGCGGCGGCCTCGAGCTGGTTGAGCCGCTGCCACACCTCGGCCCGCATGGCCACCGACTCCGCCAGCCAATGCGGCTGCCCGGTGGCGGCGGCCATGGCCACCAGGTTCGTGGTGTGCGCCAGCGCCTCGGCCGCACGGCCGCCGGCCAGCTTGATCCGGCATAGCGCGTATTGCCGGCGCCACTTGAATTCCGGGGTCAGGTTGGTCTCGGACAGCCCCGCCACCACCTGCTCGGCGGCTTTGAACTCGTTGCGCGCCAACAGAGCGTCCGCCAACAGCAGGTTCCCCCGAGCCGCCAACGCGTCGTTGGCCCGGACCCTGGCCGCCCTCTGGAAGTTGCCCTCCGCACCCTGAAGCAATGCGATCACCTGCGGCATCGCCCCCAGCTTGAAACGCGCCTCGGCCTCGCTGTAGCTGGCCTCCAACATCAACACCGAATTCGTGTGCTCGCGCGCCAGCCGCGCAAACGTCTCCGCCGCCGCCCCGTAGTTCGAACTCTGCAGATGCCCCTTGCCCTGCCAGTAGCAATACTGGTCCGCAAACGCCCCCGCCTTGTCCATGTGGTTCGTCAACAGCTCCAGCGCCACACCCACCTTGTGCTGATTCAACGCCGCCTGCGCCTGAAACAAACGCGCCTCCGCCAGCTGCGCCGATTGCGGATAACGCCCCGCAAATTCCGCAAAATGCCGCTCCGCCACGTCGAACACGCCGTCGCTAAACGCCCGCTTCGCCACCGCAAACGCCTGCACCTCCTCGGCCGCGGATTCAGCCGCCACCGACTCCCTCGGCGTCACCAGCCCGATCCCCACCATGCCCACTAGCCCCGCCAGCCCCGCCAGCCCCGCCAGCCCGCACCCCGCCCCCAAACGCCGCCTCACCCGCCCCAGAACCGCCCGGATCCGATCATCGCCATTCATTGGCCTCCGGTTATCGCGCATTCGACCCGGCTTTTCGACTCAAAAATCGACCTGCTGGACATCTCCCCCCCCTCTGATACGTTTGCGTCATGAGCGTTGCCGCCTACTTGAATGCGCTGCCCCTCTGCACATGGCAAAAGCAGGCCCGGAAAACCACCGGGGCCACCGTCCGCCAACTGCTCCGCAAACCGGCGTTCGCCCTGGCCGACTTCGCACCGCTCCTTTCGCCGGCTGCCGCCGACCTTCTCGAGCCCCTTTGCCAGCGCTCCCAGACCCTGACCCGGCAGCGCTTCGGAAAGGTCATCCGCCTCTTCGCCCCCCTCTACCTCTCCAACGAATGCATCAACCAGTGCAAATACTGCGGGTTCTCCCGCGACAACCCCATCCTCCGCGTCACCCTCACGTACGACGATGTCCTCCGGGAAGCCCGCGCCCTCACGTCCCAAGGATTCCGCAGCCTCCTGCTCGTCGCCGGCGAGCACCCCAAATTCGTGTCGCTGGAGTATCTCACCGAGTGCGTCCGCCTCCTGCACCCCGAGGTGCCCTCCCTCTCGCTGGAGGTGGGCTCCCTCGACATCCCGGACTACCGGCGCCTCGTCGCCGCCGGCGCGGAAGGCTTGGTGATCTACCAGGAAACCTACGACCGCGCCCTCTACGCCGATCTCCATCCCTCCGGTCCCAAACGGAATTTTGACTGGCGAATCACGACGCCCGAACGCGCCTATGCCGCCGGCTTTCGCCGCCTGGGCATCGGCGCCTTGTTCGGACTGGGCGAGTGGCAGGCGGAAGCCCTTGCGGTGGCGGCGCATGCGGACTATTTGCTGCGCACCTGCTGGCGGTCTTCCCTGACCATCTCCCTCCCCCGCCTTCGGCCCTCCGCCGGCCACTTCCAACCCCGCACCTCCATGACCGATCGCGACCTGGCCCAGTTGGTCTGCGCGCTCCGGCTCGTGTTTCCCGACGTCGGCCTGGTGCTCTCCACCCGCGAATCCCCCACCCTCCGCAACGGCTTGTTCCCCCTCGGCATCACCCTCGTCAGCGCCGGCAGCCACACCGAACCCGGCGGCTACACGGGCGCCGGGCGCAATCGACTCCACCACACCCGCGGCGGCCGCATCGTGGAACTCGTCCCCGACCCCCGCGAATCCACTCCGACCGGCCCGCTCCACGAAGCCGACCCCCAATTTGCCATCGCCGACGATCGGTCGCCCCATGAAATCGCAGACCTCATCCGCCGCCTGGGTTATGAGCCGGTCTGGAAAGACTGGGACGTCGCGCTCACCGCCTGAGCCGGCCGACGCCCACATGCTGCATTCCATGGAACCTTGCGCCCCAAGCGGGCAATGTTGAACCCATGATGAACCAGCCCACCGTCATCGCCAATGGCCAGCCCGTTCCCGCCCCGCTTCCCTGCACTCTCGAAACCTTCCTCCTGGCCCGCAACCTCCCCCCTCGCAGCGTGGTCGTCGAACATAACGGCGATGCCGTGCCGCCCTCCGAATTCCCCCGCCGCCAGCTCGCCGCCGGCGACCGCCTGGAAATCGTCACCATCGTCGCCGGCGGCTAGCCTGCCCGCCCCGCCCTCCCCCGCAACATGCCTCGCTCGTGCCGCCACCCCCGACATCGCGCCACCCCGACAGCCTCTCCGGATTGATCGAGCGGGTCACGTTTCATAACGAGGACACCGGGTTCTGCGTCCTCAAGATCAAGGCCAAGGGGCATCGCGACCTCGTCACCGTCGTCGGTTCCCTGGCCGCCGTCAGCCCCGGCGAATGGGTCACGGCCGAGGGACACTGGGTGAACGATCGCGAGCATGGCCAGCAGCTCAAGGCCGAACAGCTGACTAGCACCGCGCCCACCACCCTCGAAGGCATCGAAAAATACCTCGCCAGCGGCATGGTCAAAGGCATCGGGCCGGTGTATGCCCGGAAAATGGTCGCCCGATTCGGCACCGCCCTTTTGGATGTCATCGACCGCGAATCCGCCCGGCTCGAGACCGTTGAGGGCATCGGCCCGAAACGCCGCCGGCGCATCAAGGAGGCTTGGGCCGAACAGAAGATCGTCCGCGACATCATGGTCTTCCTCCACAGCCACGGCGTCAGCACCAGCCGCGCCGTCCGCATCTACAAAACCTACGGCGCCCACGCCATCGAAACCGTCCGCGCCAACCCCTACGCCCTCGCCAAAGACATCCAGGGCATCGGCTTCAAAACCGCCGACCAGATCGCCCAACACGTCGGCATCCCGCCCGACTCGCTACTCCGCGCCGACGCCGGACTGGCGCATGTCCTGTTCGAAGCCACCGGCCAGGGGCACTGCGCCCTGCCCGTCCGCCAGTGCAAAGACGAGGCCGCCAGCCTGCTCCAGGTCAACGACGCGATCGTCTCCGCCGCCCTCGAACGATCGCTGGCCTCCGGCGCGCTCCTTCTCGACACCCTCGACGGCGCAGAACTCATCTACCTGCCGCACCTCCTGCGCGCCGAGCAGGATATCGCCGCCCGCATCCGCCACCTCTGCGCCTCGCCGCCGCACTACCCGCCCATCGATGTCCCCAAAGCCGCCGCATGGTGCGAGCGGAAGACGGGCAAAACGCTCGCCCCCAGCCAGCGCGCCGCTCTCGACCAAGCCCTTACCCGCCGGATCCTCATCCTCACCGGCGGGCCGGGCGTCGGCAAAACCACCCTCGTCAACACCATCCTCCACATCCTCCGCGCCAAACGGGTCCGCTGCGCCCTCTGCGCCCCCACCGGCCGCGCCGCCAAACGCCTCTCCGAGACCACCGGCGTCCAAGCCCACACCATCCACCGCCTGCTCCAAGCCAGCCCCGGCACCGGCACCTTCCTCCACGACGAGCGCAACCCCCTTGCCTGCGACCTGCTCGTCGTCGACGAGACCTCCATGGTCGATGTGCCCCTCATGCATCACCTGCTCCGCGCCCTGCCCCCCCACGCCAGCCTCCTCCTTGTCGGCGACGTCGACCAGTTGCCCTCCGTCGGACCCGGCATGGTGCTGGCCCACCTCATCGCCAGCCGCGTCGTCCCCGTCGTCCGCCTTACCGAGGTCTTCCGCCAGGCCGCCCACAGCCGCATCATCACCAACGCCCACCGCCTCAACCAGGGCCTCCTGCCCGAACTGCCCCCCGGCCGGACCGAATCCGATTTCTACTTCGTCCACCGCTCCCAGCCCGCCGCCATCGCCGACACGCTGGTCCACCTCGTCCAAAACCGCATCCCCGCCCGGTTCGGACTCGATCCCGTCCGCGACATCCAAGTCCTCGGCCCGATGAACCGCGGCTCGCTCGGCATCCGCGAACTCAACGTCCGCCTCCAGCACACACTGAACCCGGTGCGGGCGGACGAGCCGGCGGTGGAGAAGTTCGGCTGGCAGTTCCGCGTGCGGGACAAGGTGATGCAGACCGAGAACAACTACGACAAGGACGTGTTCAACGGCGACATCGGGCAGATCGTCCGGATCGATCCCGCCGAGCGCGAACTCGCCGTCCGCTTCGACCTGCGGGAGGTCTCCTATGATTTCGGCGAGCTGGACGAACTGGTGCTGGCCTACGCCATCACCATCCACAAATCCCAAGGCAGCGAGTTCCCCGCCGTGGTGATTCCCCTGGCCACCCAGCACTACCTGCTGCTCCAGCGCAACCTCGTCTACACCGGGGTCACCCGGGGCAAACGCCTCGTCGTCCTCGTCGGCCAACCCCAGGCCCTCGCACTCGCCGTCCGCAACCACCGCCCCGAGCAGCGCTGCTCGGGGCTCCTCGCCAGATTGCAGGCCGACCCGCCGCCCGCCGCCGCCCAGGGACAGCGCTGACCTGCATTTCTCACAGGGCACTGAGAAATGCGGGCTAAACAGATGTTGGAGAATTGCGGCGCCTCAGGCCGGATCGGGATCGGCGCGGTGGCGTGCCGGGCCGCCCGGCACCGGCGCGTCCTCGACGCGGATCCGGCGGCGGCTCCGGCTCGCCAGCAGCGCTGTCCCGGCGCTGTCCAGCAACACAGCCACAAAAATGATGCCGCTCGTGATCAGCGGATACAAGTAGGGGTCCGCGTTCAGGATCACCAGTCCGTTCTCCACCGTTTGAATCAGCACCGCGCCCAGCAGCGTCCCCGGAAACACCTGGCCACGCCCCCCAAACAGGCTGGTGCCCCCCAGCACCGCCGCGGCAATCGCCCCGAATTCCTTGGCCGTGCCGAACGTGGGCGACACCGCCCCGAGCTGCGCCAGCGACACCAGCCCCCCCACCGCCGCGCAAACCCCGCTGACCACATACACCGACGCCACAATCCGCCCCGTGGCAATGCCCGCCTTCCGCGCCGCCTCGAGGTTCTGGCCCACGGCGTAAATCTGACGGCCATACGGCGTGCGCGTCAGCACCCCGTGCGCCGCCGCCAGGATGCCGGCCAGGATCACCACCGGCAGCGGCACCCCCGCCAGACGCGCCGTGCCCAGCCCCAGCACCGACTCCGGCAGGTTCATCGCACGCGTCTCCGTCAGCCACAGCGCAAAGCCGCGCTCGACGTAAAGCGTTCCCAGGGTGGCAATGAACGCCACGATCCCGAGCCGTGTGACGAGCAGCGCGTTGAGCAGGCCGCCGCCCAAGCCCACGCCCACCACCGCCACCACCGCCACCGCCAGCGGCGCGCCCCCCAGCGCCAGCTTCCCCGCCACCGCCGCCGCCACAAACATCAGCGCCCCCACCGAAAGATCCACCCCCGCCGTCAGCAGCACAAACGTCATCCCAATCGCCACAATCGCCGTCGACGACGACTGCACCAGGATGTTCACCAGGTTCGCCCCCTCCAGAAACCGCGGCGCCAGCAGCCCGAAGACGACAAACACCACGGCGCACAACACCAGCGGCGCGCCCCGCAGCGCCAGCATCAGCCAAGGGCACCGAAGGAGCCTCACGACCGACCTCCCCGTTGCCAGACCGCGAACGCTGGAAGGTGTTCAGGGTTCATGACAGGACGCCGGGTCTGGGGCGCTCGCCCAAGGCCGCCCGCAACACCCGCTCCCGATCGAACGCGTCACGCGCCAGCTCGTCGCGAATCTCGCCCCGGCTCAGCACCAGGATGCGATCGCACAGCCCGAAGAGTTCCTCGATCTCGGACGAGATGACCAACACCCCGGTCCCCTCCGACGCCAGGTCGCTGATGAGCTGGTAAAGCTCCGACTTGGCCCCCACATCAATCCCGCGCGTCGGCTCGTCCAGTATCCACACCGCCGGGCGCGCCAGCAGCCATTTTGCCAACACCACCTTCTGCTGGTTGCCCCCGCTCAACGTGCTCGCCGGCGCCGCGTCGGGCGCCGTCGGCGTCAAACGCACCGCACCGCGCACGCCCTCGATGGCCCGCCGGAGACCCGCGCGCTCCAGCCACCCGAACGGCCCGCGCGCGTGCGCAGCCAGCGTCACCAGCGCGAGGTTGTCCGCAATCGCCGCCTCCAGACACAGGCCCTCCTCCCGGCGGTTCTCGGTCACCAGCGCCAAGCCGCGCCGGATGCTCCGCCGCGGCGCGGGCCGCAGCGGCCGGCCCGCCAGCCGGATCTCGCCCCGGGCGAACGGGTCCAATCCGAACAGGATGCGCGCCAGTTCGGAGCGGCCGGAGCCCATCAGGCCGGCCAGGCCCAGGACCTCGCCGCGATGCAGGGTGAAGGTGATGTCGGCGACCATGCCCGGCTGTGTCAGGTGGCGCACCTCGAGCAACGGCGGGGCGGAGACCGGCGCCGCCCGGGCCGGGAACAGCCGGGTGATGCTGCGCCCGACCATCATCGACACCAGCCGATCCACAGTGAACGCCGCCCGGGGGCCGCCTCCAACCTGCTCCCCATCGCGCAACACCACGATGTCGTCGCACAACCGCAGCACATCCTCCAGGTTGTGCGAGATGTAAATCAGCGACAACCCGCGCACCCGCAACTGCCCCATCCGCGCAAACAGCCGTTCCGTCTCCTGACGCGTCAACGACGTCGTCGGCTCGTCGAAAATCATCAGGCGCGCGTCGAGGCTCAACGCCTTGGCGATTTCAACCAGTTGCTGCTCGCCGGCGGAAAGCCGCTCGACCGGCGTGTCCGGCCCCGCGCTCAACCCGACCTCCTCCAGCAGCGCCGCCGCGCGCCGCCGCAGGTTCCCGCGGTGAATGCACGGCAGCCGGCCCACCGTCGGAAACGCCGTCAGAAACAGGTTCTCCGCGATGCTCAGGTTGCCGAACAGGTTCAACTCCTGGTGAATGAATGCCACGCCGCAGCGCGCCGCGTCCTGCGGATGCCGCGGGACATACGGCACACCGCCCAGCCACATCCGGCCCTCGTCGGGCGGATAATGGCCGCCCAGAATGTTCATGAGCGTCGTCTTGCCGGCCCCGTTTTCGCCGACCAACCCCAGGGTGCGGCCCCCGGACAACGCGAAGCTCACGCCGCGCAGCACGGGCACGCCGCCAAAACGCTTCACGATGCCGCGGCAGGCGATCATGCCGTGTCCAGCCGCCTCCGGACCGTGTCCATCCATGCGGCCACCAGGATCACCGCGCCCTTGGTCATCATGATGGTGAAATGCGACAGGTTCAGCAGGTTCAGACTGTTGTCGAGCAGCCCCAGAAAAAGGACGCCGAACGCCGTGCCCACAACCGTGCCCCGCCCCCCAAACAGACTCGTGCCCCCCAGCACCGCCGCGCCAATCACGTCCAGCAGGATCCGCTGCCCGTGCACGGGCGACCCGGCCTCGAGACGCCCGGTGTACAACACCGACGCCACCGCCGCCCCACACCCGCACGCCACATACACCAGCAGCGTCACCCGCCGCACCGGCACCCCGGAGATGAACGCGGCGCGGGGGTTGTGGCCGATGGCATACGCCCAACGGCCCGCCAGCGAGCGCGTTAACACGGCATGCGCCGCGCCCGCGACGCCCAGCGCGACCAGCAGCGCCGGAAGCGTGCGTGCCCCGATGGCCACAAAGCCCGCCGGCAGGCCGCCGATGTTCCTGGATTGGGTCCACCAGATGGCAAAGCCGCTGACGAACATCATCGTGGTGAGGGTGACAATGAACGGCGGCATCCTGAGCACCGTCACCGCCGCGCCGTTCAATCCCCCCACGGCCGCGCCCACGGCCAGCATGGCCGCCACCCCCGCCGGCACCGCCAGCACGCTGCCGCCCAGCCAGCCGCTGTCGCCGCTCATCACCCGGGCGCCCACCACGCTCGCCAGGGCGATCGTCGAGGTCACGGACAAATCGATTCCCCCCGTGATCAGCACCAGCGTCTGACCCGTGGCCACCACCAGCAGCGGCAGCATCCCCCCCACCAGGTTGGCCAGGTTCTCCCACGTCGCAAACCCCGGCGCCAGCGGCATGACCCCCACAAACCAGCCTGCGCTCAACACCAGCACCGCGTAATCCGAAAGCAACAGGCGCCCCCAGCGCAGGCCGGAACGCGACGGGCGGCTCGCTGTGGCCTCGGCGGTCATTCAGGGTCCCGGCGGTCGTTCCCCCTGCCGGCGCGTTCGGGCGCCCCACATGCGCGGCGCCATCTCCTTCACGTTGCCCTGGTGAATCACAAAACCCACATCCTCAATCCGCTCAGGCACCGCCTTGCCGGCCTTCAGGTCCACAATGGCTTGAACCGCCGCCGCCGCCTCAAAATACACGTCCTGCACCCCGTCGGCATCCAGGTAGCCGTCCACCAACATCTGGTAGGCCATCCCGTCCCCGTCAAACCCCCCAAGCCACACATGTCCTGGCTCCCCCACCTTCCAATACTTGCCCGCCGACTTCAGCGCCGAAACCACCGACGGAAACAGGAAATCCGAGGAGGTGAAAATGAAACTGGTGTCCGGATGCGCCTGGAGCGCGTTGACGACGCCGGCAAGCGCCTTTTCCTGGTTCCATTCGGTGGGAATCCGCGCCACGACCTCGATCGCCCCGGGATGCGCCTTCACCACGTCGTCAAACCCGTCGCGCCGGCCGATGGAATTGATGTCCCCCAGGTCGCCGATGAGAATCATCGCCTTGTGCTTCCGCCCGCCTCGAACCGCCTGCCGCACCATGTAATCCACGGTGGCCCTCGTGATCGCATAGTTGTCCGCCACCACCGTCACCGAACGCGCCTCGCTCTTGTCCGGCGGACGGTTGAACAAAACAATCGGAATGCCCGCCCGGTTCGCCGACTTGAGGACCGGAATGATCGTCTTGGCGTCCTTGGGCACCACCACCAGGCCGTCGACCTTCCGCGTGATGAAGCTCTTCACCTGCTCCAACTGCCGGTTGGCGTCGCCGTCGGCAACCGCCTCAAGCATCCGCATGTTCCGCTTGCCCAACTCCTCCCGAAACGCCTCCAGGGCCGCCACCCAAAACTCCGTCTGCAGCGTCTCAAAGGAAACTCCCACCGTCATCGGCCCTTGACCCCCGGCGTCGGCGGAAGTCCCCCCGGGACGGCCGCACCCACTGAGCCCCAGCACCGCGGCAAGCGCGAGACCTCCAATCCCCCGTAACATTGGCAGCATTCGTTTCATAATCGCCTGCGTCCTGGCGGTCAACTTGCCCGCTTCGGCATCGCGGTTCTCCGGCGGACCCATGCCTCGTGCCCAATCAGCCCGCGCAGCCGCCCCGCGAGAATCGCCGGGCGCAGCCCGGTTTTCAAGCCCGGCATTCTCCGGTTCATCCCCCCGGGGGCAGGCAGAACGACGCGGGCAAAAAAATCGCAACGGTTCAGGTCAACCGGCATGCACGGCGTTCTGGCGCGCCGCCGCCCGTTTGGCGGGCGTGGACGCCCGTCCGCCGCGCCGGGCGGACACGGCGCACTTGAACGGTGTCTGCGGATGTGCTTTCATGAACCCATGAAGACGCCGCATACGTCCGCCAGCCCGATCGGCCCAAACCCCGGGGGCCCCCCCGAACCGTTTTCCCTCGACCGCCGCGCGTTTCTGCAGCGCTCGCTCGCCCTGGCCGGAGGCTGCGCACTGGGCCTGCCCACCGTCGCCGCCGCCACCACCCCGGCGCCGCCCATCGGCCAAGCCCAGGGCATTCACCCCGGACGCGTCGTCTGGACGCATGATCCGGAGCTGACCGGCTGGACAGGCCCCGGCGACGGCCACTGGTGGGAGGGCGACCGGGTGAAACGGAACCGCATGGACGCGATGCTGACGCGCGCGCTCGGCGAAGTGACGGGACAGGCCAGGGCGGCCGACGCGTGGTCGGCGCTGTTCCGGCATCGCAACCGGGCGCGCGGCAAGGGCGACACCGGGTACAAGGCGGGGGAGAAGATCCTGATCAAGCCGAACTGGGTGGGGTTGATCTACCGCGAAGGCCACGTCAACGGCGACACCTACCGGTTCATCCGGCGCCACGACTATATGAACACCGCCCCGCAACTGATCCTCGCCCTGCTCCGCCAATTGACCGGCTTGGGCGTGCGCGCGGCTGACATCACCGTCTGCGACACGCTCGCCTATCTCATCCACGAATACAGCGACGTCCTGCGCCAGGAGTTCCCCGGCGTGCGCTACGAGGATTACGCGGGCAAGTTCGGCCGGATCCAGGTGAAACCGTCCACCACGCCGCTTTATTGGAGCTGCCGCCCAGCCCACGCGGCGCAAGACCACCTGCCCACCTCGTTCGCCGAGGCGGATTACCTGGTCAACGTCGCCAATCTCAAGGCGCACCAGGGTTCCGGCGTGACGCTGTGCGCCAAGAACCATTACGGCTCCCTCATCCGCTGGCCCGTCCAGGAAGGTTATTACGACATGCACCCCGGCGTTTTCTCAAGGCAAACCCGGGTTTACCGGCCCTTGGTGGACCTCATGGGCCACGCACACCTGGGAGGCAAAACGGTGCTCTACCTGGTCGACGGACTCTTCTCCGGACTCCACCCGCGCGACCCGGTGCCGCAACGCATGAAGCTCCCGCCGTTCAACAACCACTGGCCCTGCAGCCTGTTCGCCTCCCAGGACCCCGTCGCCATCGACTCCGTCGCCCTCGACTTCCTCCAGGCCGAGTGGCCCAATCATCCCCGCCAGCCCGGCGTGGACGATTACCTGCGCGAGGCCGCCCTGGCCAACGACCCGCCCTCCGGCACTTTCTACGACCCCAATCACGACTCGCCCGGGCAGCGCCTGCCCAGCCTCGGCGTGCACGAACACTGGAACAACCCCCAGGACAAGCAATACTCCCGCAATCTCGGCACCGGCAGCGGCATCGAACTCGTCGGCGCCACCCTGGGCGCCCGCCGTTCAGCCTGAACGCCCCGGGCCCCCTGCCGTGGCGCGATTCCAGGTGGGCGAAACCTTGCGCGAGGACCGCGTCGACATCACTCCCGACCGAATCAAACCTGACCGGAGCTTGGATTTCAACGACCCGTACGACCGGCGCGTCCTGCTCGAGCAGAAATTCAAATGCGTTCGCTGCGGGCGCGTGGGCTTTTGTATCTTCATGTCTCGTGCGTTGGCGTGGGGCGTCCCGACCTCACGCCGGCATGCCGATGCCCCGCAGACGAAGGAAAGGCAGAAATATCCCGGGCAGAAACATGGGCTCCCCCCTCTTTTTGCCCGCCATCGTTGTGCCTTCAAGCGCCCAAGTCTGGCACA